>JAZRHT010000190.1:0-10756 GCA_045644905.1 Oscillospiraceae bacterium | reverse complement strand
TACACCGAGAATTTTCATCTCGACTGCCATTGCTTCTCTACCATGCTTAAAGGATTCGGTTGCCATAACCGCTTCCTTAATCTTTTCGATGTTTTCAGCACTAAGTCTTAAAATATGAGTCATAGGTCTGTAAACAACGTCAATAAATCCATAAATGATAGGAAGCTGGATAAAGAGCGAGGAACAGCCTGCAAAGGGGCTATAACCCTCTCTCTCGTAGAGCTTGTTTATCTCTTCCTGAGCTTTTTGCTTGTTGTTTGCGTATTTCTTATTTATCGCGTCAATCTTAGGACGGAATAACATTCCGTGGGCGGTGTTTCTCTGCTGCTTTACGGCGAGCGGAAGCATCGCAACCTTAACAATTACTGTAAAAATAACAAGTGCAAGGGCATAAATGGGAACGACTTTGTAGGCAGCCCACATAATCCAGCCGAGCGGGTAGCCTATTATTTCCATAAGCCAATTCATATTATTTCTCCTTTATTCTGCTTGCGGCAGGATACACTTCTCCCCGTCACAAACATCTCTTTTTTCGCAGTTATCACAAACAGAAGGCTCTCTGTATTTTCCGACGCCGCTTCTGAGCGTAAACCTCTCGGGGACGGGATCATATCCGCCGCGACAATAGGGGTTACACCTGATTACTCTTGCGAGCGCCATAAGTGAGCCTTTAAACGCACCGTGCTTTTCTACGGCTAAAAGCGCATAGGTTGAGCAGGTTGGTCTAAAGCGGCAGCAGGGCTTTTTTAGGGGAGAAATCTTTCTCCTATAAAATCTGATGAGCGCTAAAACAAGCTTTTTCATAGGCTAATTTTCCTTTGAAAGAAAGCCGCTTTTTATAAGCGCGCTCTCAAGCTCTCTGCAAACTCTGTCACTCTTAACAAAAGGAGTTTTTCCTCTTGCGACAAGTAGCATTTGTACACCCGAAAGCCCGCGGTCGCGAAGAAACCTCGCCGCAACTCTTAAAACTCTCTTTGCACGGTTTCGCTCTACCGCTCCGCCGATTTTTTTAGATGCAGTAAGCCCTAAAAAAACATCCTCGCCCTTGTGCTTTCTTATATAACAAACAAAGGTGGGGCAAACGATAGAGGTTCCCTTTTTATAAAGGCGCGAGAAAACTGCGTTCTGTTTGATTACTTTTATTTTTTTCATTTTAAAAACCTTTATTTTCTCTTTTGCAAATTAAAAAAATCTTTAAAAAAATGTTTTCAATAAAGAGAAAAAGACCACTCTTTTAAAGTGGCCTTGGCTTTTTAGTAGCTCAAACGTGCTCTTCCCTTTGCTCGTCTGCGAGCCAAAACTTTACGGCCGTTCTTGGTAGCCATTCTCTTCATAAAGCCGTGTTCTTTCTTTCTCTGAAGCTTCTTAGGCTGATAGGTTCTAAGCATTGTTTATTCCTCCCAAACATAAAATCACTAAATTTAAATATTGCGGCGACTATGCCGCCCAAAATAAATCCTTATGCAATATAGCATTATAGCCTAAAAGCCCCAATAAAGTCAATAGTTTTTTTGCAAATTCTTATTTTAGAGTTTTGAGTTTCTATATCGTTTTTTACAACAAAATGCGCTTTTTAAAACAAAAACGCAAAGTTTTCCACAATATAAGGTGTTTAAATTATTTTTTTCTTTTTCATTCGGCTTTCCCTATAATATAATTATATATAAATAATAAATATAATATCTAAAAAAATATAGTAATTTACTTGAAATTAAGGGGCAAAAATGTTATAATAAATCCGATTAGATTACTTTCAAAATTTACGGCTTTTTTAAGCTTTAGGGAGGATATATATGGATTCGTTCTCATCAGTCTGGAAAGAGGTTCTCAGCCACATAAGCACGGAATATGTGGGAAATAACCGCCTTTCGAGAGTGGCATATAAATTATGGATAGAGGTTCTGCGTCCGCATAGCTTAGAGGGCAGTACCGCTAATATGCGTGTCGACACGGTTTTCCAAAAAAAGACAATAGTTGAGCAGTATTCAAAGCTCCTGCGAGATGCCTTTTATGAGGTTATGGGCTTTGACGTTACGGTGAGCATCACTTCTGAGGACGGTCTTGACGAGCCGCCAACAATCTTTAAGGCTAAAGCTCCTCAGCTTCGTGCCGGCGAGGATAATGAGGACTTTATTGAGAACGGCGGCTTTCGTTACACCTTCTCGTCCTTTATAGTCGGCCCTTCAAACAAGCTTGCTCACGCCGCCTGCGTTTCGGTTGCAACAAACCCTTCCCAGACCTTTAACCCGCTGTTTCTTTACGGCGATTCGGGTCTTGGAAAAACTCACCTTTTGTATTCTATTTTTAACGAGATAAAAAGGCGCAGACCCAACTCTAAAATCATTTACACAAATGCCGAGCAGTTTGGCGCAGAGCTTATCGAGGCGCTTCAGAAAAATAAGCAGGACCGCTCGTTTACCGACCATATCGCACCTTTTAAAGAAAAATACAGAAGCGCTGACGTGCTTCTTATGGACGATATTCAGTTTATCATCGGCAAGCCTCAGACCGAGGAAGAATTTTTCCACACCTTCGATTTCCTCTACCAGGCAGGCAAGCAGATTGTCTTTACCTCGGATAGAGCGCCCAAGGATATGGTGTCGCTTACCGAGAGAGTGCGAAACCGCTTCGAGATGGGACTTCTTGCTGACATTCAGCCGCCCGATTACGAAACTCGAATCGCTATCATAAAAAGAAAGGCTGAGGGGCTGCACTTAGACCTTTCACCCGAGGTTTGCGAGTTTATCGCTAACAGACTAAAAAGCAACATCCGTCAGCTTGAGGGCGTTGTTAAGAAAATCCAGGCTTATAAATTATTTGAGGGACAAGCCCCCTCGCTACTTACTGCTCAGAACGCCATTCGTGACGTTTTAAGTTCATCTCAGCCCGTTTCGGTTACTATTGATAAGATAATCAGCGAGGTTGCTAAAACCTTTAACGTTACCGCTGAGGATATCCGAAGCAAAAAGAGGGACAAGGACATCGCCGAGGCAAGACAGATTGCTATGCACGTGCTTCGTGAAACCACAGAGCTCTCACAAAAGGCAATCGGCGCTGAATTTAGCGGAAGAGACCACACAACAGTTATCCACTCGATAAGCACCGCTAAGGAAATGCTCGCAAAAGACCAGCACAAGCGAAGAATCGTGGCTGACATTATAAACAACATAAGGGGAAATTCTTAGGTTTTCAACCATTTCCACACAGTTTTCCACAAGGTTACCTTAGTTTACATAATTCTGACACTTTTCCACAAGTTAACAGGTTTTTAACACTAAATTTTCAACCGAAAAATGAAAACGGAATTTTCCACACAATTAAATTCACATTTAAAGGTTTTTTCAACAACTCAAATTTAAAAACTTTTCAGGGGTTTTTGGCTTCCCCACGCCAAATATAAAAGTTTTCAACTTTTCCACCGCCTCTATTACTAATACTACTATTATATAATACATACATACACACAAACGGAAGGATGTGCGATAATGAAAATAACAGTAAACAAGGAAGAAATGAAATCGGCAGTTTCCAAGGTTATCGGCGCAGTTAGTCAGAAATCGGCAATCTCGGCAATCGAGGGAATTCTTTTAAAAAGCTTCGGCGATACACTCTTTTTAGCAGGCTACGATCTTGAAATGGGAATTACAGCAACTATCCCTGCTAAGGTTTCACGCGAGGGAGACGTTATATTCCCTGCAAAGCTTCTTTTAGAGATGCTCTTAAAGGTAGACGGCGAATTTGTTACCTTTGACCTTGACGAGAAATTTATGTGCACTATTGAAAGCGGCAAGGCTGAATTTAAAATTATGGGTATGGCGGCGGACGAATTCCCCGACCTTCCTTCCCTTTCTATTGACAATCACTTTAGTCTTTCTCAGGGCGAGCTGCGAGATATGATAAATCAGACCTTCTTTGCAATCGCACTTACTGAGCAGAGACCCGTTCACACAGGCTCTAAATTTGATATCAAGAACGGTTACTTTAATCTTATTTCGGTTGACGGCTTTAGACTTGCTCACGTTAAAAGAAAAATCGCAGACGACGGCGAGAGAAGCTTTGTTGTGCCGAGAAAAACACTTTCCGAGCTTATGAAAATTATTTCGGACGATTACGATGCCGAAATTCGCGTAAACCTTTCTAAAAAGCATATTATATTTGAAATCGAAAACTTTACTGTTATTTCCCGTCTTTTAGAGGGTGATTTCTTAGATTACGAGCGAGCAATCCCTCAGACAAGCACCACAAACGTTAAAATTCAGAGAAGAATTTTCATTGAGTGCTTTGAGCGTGTTGCAATTGTTACTGAGGAAAAGCTCATTAACCCCGTTCGCCTTCTTTTCTCGGGCGACAGCGTTCAGATAGACTGCTCGACCAACGTCGGGCGAATTAAAGAGAGCCTTCCTGCAGAAATTGACGGACCCGACGTTGAAATCGGCTTTAACAACCGCTATCTTTTAGAGGCGCTTAAAAACTGCAAAAACGATGAGGTTATCATTTGCTTAAATCGTGCGGAAAATCCCGTTAAGATTATTCCTCCCGAGGGCGATGACTACACCTTCTTGGTTCTTCCTATGAGGCTAAATAAATATGAGCAATAAAATAGAAATTACCACTCCTTATATAGAGCTCGATTCTTTCCTTAAGTTTACCGGACTTTGCTACACCGGTGGCGAGGCTAAGCTGGTTATTCGTGACGGGCTTGTTTGTGTTAACGGCGAAGTTTGCACAATGCGAAAGAAAAAGCTTTATGACGGCGACTGCGTCGAAATAGACGGACAGAAATTTACAGTTTCTAATAAGGGATAAAATTATGTACCTTAAAACTGTTGAAATCAGAGATTTTCGCAATATTGAGAGCGCGGTTTTGCATTTTAGCGACGATGTTAACATCATTTTAGGCAAAAACGCGCAGGGAAAAACCAATCTTTTAGAGGCTATTTGGCTGCTTTCGGGAAACAAGAGCTTTCGTGGCGCGCAGGATAGAGAATTTTGCTCATTTAATAAGCAGAATTTCTTTGTCGGCGGCCGCTTTGAGAGCGATGGCGAGGATTTTAAATTAACCCTCGGCTGCGATGTTTCGGGCGCTAAGGCTGTAAAGAAGGTTGTTCGCGGCGAAAAGGCGTATTCTTCCGCTCGGGCACTTCTTGGAGCGGCTCCTATGAGCGTTTTCTCGCCCGACGATTTGGAGCTAATAAAATCGGGACCTGCGGGGCGCAGAAATTACTGTGACGCTCTGCTCTCTACCCTTTTTCCTTCTTATGCAAAAACCCTTTCGAGATACAATCGCATATTTTCGCAGAAAAATGCGCTACTGAAATCGGGCGCCGCACTCAGCGAACTTGAAATATGGAACGAGCAGCTCGCTCTCTTTGGCGCGAGCGTTATAAAAAGCCGCTGCGAGCTAATAAAAAGGCTGCTTCCCTACGCTCAGAACAACTTTTCTGAAATGACCGAGCAGAAAGAGGCGCTCGACATTAAATACAGCTGCACCATTTGCGAGGACACCGAGATAGACGAAGCTCAGATAAAAGAGCTTTTCCTTAAAAAGATTAGCGAAAATTCTTATAAAGAAGAGGCGGCAGAGTCTTGCCTTTACGGACCGCACAGAGACGACATTGAGTTTTTCATAAACGGCAATAATGCCCGTCAGTTTGCGTCCCAGGGTCAGCAGAGAAGCATTGTTTTAGCTCTGCTTCTTGCTAAAACGAGTTTAATTAAAAATCACACGGGAAAAACTCCCATCGTGCTTCTTGACGACGTTATGAGCGAGCTTGACAGCGGTAGGCAAAGCTATCTTCTTAACAAAATCAAGGATTTTCAGGTGTTTATAACCTGCTGTCAGGACGAAATCTTTGAAAAAAGCAAAAATAAATCGACCTTTATAGTCGAAAACGGAAAATTCACAAAAAAAGAGGAATGAAAATGTATCTTCACCTCGGAAACGACTGTGTTGTTAGAAAAAAGGACATAATCGGTATCTTCGATTTGGAAAACACGTCGCTGTCAAAGGACACCAAGGACTTTTTGGCGCATGCTCAAAAAAACGGCGAGGTTGTCTATCTTACAATGGACATTCCAAAGTCCTATATTGTGTGTGAAACTAACGGCGAAAAAAAAATTTACATTTCCCTTTTATCCGCATCAACACTAAGAAAACGGCTATTTTTACCCCTTTAAAAATTCAAGAATGTCCACTAAAGTCCACACATGTGGTATAAAATAGAATCAAACCTAAAAAACAAACGGAGGAAACACGCGTGGATCAGAACAAACAAGCGTACGACGAAAGTCAAATACAGGTGCTCGAGGGCTTAGAGGCGGTTAGAAAGCGCCCGGGTATGTACATAGGCTCAACCGGACCGAGAGGACTTCACCATCTCGTCTATGAAATCGTTGATAACTCTATCGACGAGGCACTGGCAGGAGAATGTAATCTTATTACGGTTGAAATTCTGCCCGACAATATAATAAGAGTAACCGACGATGGTCGAGGAATCCCGACGGGTATTCACCCCAAGCAGGGTATTTCCACAGTTACCGTTGTATTTACTGTTCTGCACGCAGGCGGTAAGTTCGGCGGCAGCGGATACAAGGTTTCGGGCGGTCTGCACGGAGTTGGTGCTTCGGTTGTTAATGCGCTCAGTGAATATTTAGAGGTTAAGGTTCATCAGAACGGCAAAACCCATTACCAGCGCTTTGAAAGAGGCAAGCCTTGTGACGTTGCCAAGGTAATCGGCGACACCGACAAGAGAGGAACCGAAATCATATTCAAGGCCGACGGCGAGGTTTTTGAGGAGACTGTTTACGATTACGACACCCTTTTAACAAGACTTCGCGAGCAGGCATTCCTCAATGCAGGAATTAAAATCGAAATATCCGATAAGAGAGACCCCGAAAATGTGGTGTCCGAGCTTCTGCATTATGAGGGCGGTGTAAAGAGCTTTGTTGAGTACATTCATAAAAAGAGAGATATGGATGTTATTCACGATGAGGTTATCTTTATGCAGGGTCAGAAGGGCGATAGCATTGCCGAAATCGCTATGCAGTATAACGACGGCTACAATGAGCTGCTTCTTACGTTCGCTAATAACATCCGCACCACCGATGGCGGCACCCACGAGGACGGCTTTAAGCACGCTATCACCAAGGTAGTCAATGACTATGCAAGAAAGAATAACATCCTTAAGGACAAGGACAAGAATTTCTCGGGCGAGGACGTGCGAGAGGGTCTGACCGCTGTTGTTTCGGTTAAAATCACCGAGGCACAGTTTGAGGGACAGACCAAGGCTAAGCTTGGTAACACCGAGGTCAAGGCTCTTGTAAATGGAATTGTTACTCAGAAATTTACCGAGTTCTTAGAGGAAAACCCCGCCATTGCAAGAACAATAATCGACAAAATTCTCTCGGCTTCGCGCGCAAGAGAGGCGGCAAGAAAGGCAAGAGAGGTTGAAAGACGCAAAACAGGTCTTGACTCGGCTTCCCTTCCCGGCAAGCTCGCTGACTGCAGTAGTAAAGACAGAATGTCGACCGAAATCTACATCGTCGAGGGAGACTCGGCGGGCGGCAGCGCAAAGAGCGGCCGTGACAGAAGATACCAGGCAATTTTAGCACTCTGGGGCAAAATGCTCAACGTTGAAAAGGCAAGGCTTGACAAGGTTATCGGAAACGATAAGCTTACCCCCGTTGTTCTGGCTCTCGGATGCGGAATCGGCGAGGATTTAGATTTAGCCAAGCTCCGCTATGGCAAGGTTATCATTATGGCCGATGCCGACGTCGACGGCTCGCACATCAGAACCCTGCTTCTTACCTTCTTCTTTAGATTTATGAGACCTCTTATCGAGGAAGGTCACGTTTATCTCGCTCAGCCCCCTCTTTACAAGCTTCAGCGAGGAAAGAACTTTAAATATGCCTTTACCGACGAGGAAAGAGACAGATGTATCGAAGAGCTCTGCGAGGGCGATGAAAACCTTCGCTCGAGAATCGAGATACAAAGATATAAGGGTCTCGGTGAAATGGACCCCGAGCAGCTTTGGGAAACCACTATGGACCCCGAGCGCCGTCAGATGATAAAGGTTACTATGGAGGATGCCGCTGTTGCGGATGAAATCTTCACAATCCTTATGGGCGACAAGGTAGAACCCCGTAGAGAATTTATCGAAAAGAACGCAAGATTTGTTCAGAACCTCGATATATAGGTGATAAAATGACAGAGCTTATTATATCGAGAGAGTATCATTTAGATAGCAAAATCGTTCGCACAGCGATAATAAAAAAGCACTTTACCGAGCATTTAGCTAAAACCATAATTCAGGCGAGTCTGTTTCTTTTAATGGGAATTTATTTTACCTTAAATCTCATTTTTACAGGCGACAGTATGTCGATATTTTTGCTCGCCGTATGCTTTGCATTTGTTGTGTTTGTGCTTTTAAACCCGATTTTATCTGCAAATAGCGAAGCTAAAATTTTCGGTCGCGGCGTCGGATTTACATTCAATTTGTATAAGGACGGCATTGTAATCGACCGTGGCGCAGATAAGAAAACCGAGCTTCCCTTTGAGAGCATTTCAAAGGCTCTCGACACCGACGATTTTCTCTATTTAGAGAGTAACAACAGATTCTTCCCCGTTCCTAAAAATGTCTTTTGCGACCTTGAGGTGTCAGCAATCACCAAGAATTTATTCAAAAATCTTGATGAACGCTATAAAAATCGCCTAAAAAAGACTAATTTTTTAAACATATAGTATATTCCGCGTAATTTATTACAATTTGGAAAGAAAAGGACACTTATAATGAATAAGAAAGAAATGGTAGCGTTTAGCGAAACAAGCGAGCAGTTTTTTAAAGACGACGCGCTGCAGCAAATTCATCCGGTGGACATTGTAAAGGAGATGAAAACCTCCTATCTTGCATATTCAATGTCGGTTATCGTAGGCCGTGCCCTGCCCGACGTTAGAGACGGACTCAAGCCCGTTCACCGCCGAATTTTATACACAATGGACGAAAACTCCCTCTATCCCGACAAGCCTTATCGTAAGTGCGCCGACACAGTCGGTTCGGTTCTCGGTAGGTATCACCCTCACGGTGACGCCTCGGTTTACGATGCTCTTGTTCGTATGGCGCAGGATTTCTCGCTGAGATATCCTCTTGTAGATGGACAGGGAAACTTCGGCTCGGCCGATGGCGACCCTGCCGCCGCCTATCGATACACAGAGTCGAGAATGAGCAAGGTTTCTATGGAAATGCTCGCAGATATTGACAAAGAAACCGTTGACTTTGTTCCCAACTATGACGACCGTTTAAAAGAACCCGAGGTTCTCCCCTCGAGAATTCCTAACCTCTTAGTTAACGGCTCGGACGGTATCGCCGTCGGTATGGCAACCAACATCCCTCCCCACAACTTAAAAGAGGTTTGCGATGGCATCTGCTATCTTATTGATAACCCCGACGCCGAGCTCGCCGACCTTATGGAGTTTGTCAAGGGTCCCGACTTCCCCACCGGCGGTATCGTAATGGGCAGAAGCGGAATCAGAGCCGCTTATGCAACCGGTCGCGGCAAGATTATCCTTCGCTCGCGCGCCGAAATCGAGGAAGAAAAGAACGGCAAGTTCAGAATTGTTGTAACCGAGATTCCCTATCAGGTTAACAAGGCAAGACTCATTATGTCGATTGCCGAGCTTATCAAGAGTAAGAGAATTGACGGAATTTCCGACCTTCGCGACGAAACGGGTCGTGACGGACTTAGAATCGTTATCGAGCTTAAACGCGAGGCAAATCCTCAGGTCGTTTTAAATCAGCTCTATTCATACACCCAGATGCAGATAACCTTCGGTGCAATTATGCTCGCTATCTGCGATGGACAGCCTAAGGTTCTCTCTCTTAAAGAGATGATGAACGAATACATCAAGTTCCAAAAGGAAGTTATCACAAGAAGAACTCGCTTTGACCTTAGAAAAGCAAAAGAGCGTGCCCACATTTTAGAGGGTTATGTTATCGCTCAGGATAATATCGACGAGGTTGTTAATATTTTAAGACACTCTAAGAGCATCCCCGAGGGTAAAGAAAAGCTCATGGAGCGCTTTGGGCTTAGTGAGATTCAGGCAACCGCTATCGTTCAGATGCAGCTTGGCCGCTTAACAGGTCTTGAGCGCGATAAGATTTTAGAGGAGCTTAACGCTCTCAGAATCAAAATCGCTGAGCTCGAGGCTATCCTTAATGACGAAAGCCTGGTTCTTAACATCGTTAAAGAGGAGCTTACTGAGGTTTCCAAGAAATATGCCGACGAGCGCCGCACATCTATCGAAAACATTAGCGGCGAGGTTGACATTGAGGACCTTATTCCCGAGGAAAACAGTGTTATCACTCTTACCCACTTTGGCTATATCAAGAGAATTGCCGCCGACACCTATAGAACTCAGGGCAGAAGCGGACGCGGTGTTGCGGGTATGACACAGAAAGAGGACGACTTTGTTGAAGAGATGTTTGTCGCTTCCTCCCACGATTACGTTCTCTTTGTAACCGAGAGCGGAAAGATGTTCCGCCTGCGCTGCTTCGAGATTCCCGAGTGCAGCAGAACTGCTAAGGGCACAAACATCGTAAACCTCCTGCCTATCGAGACTGGCGAAAAGATTGCCGCAATGATTCATCTTTCTGATCTTAACGACGAGGAAAAATACCTCGTTATGGCAACCGAGCGTGGTCTTGTTAAGAGAACTCGCCTTACGCAGTATAAGAACATCAGAAAGAACGGTCTTATTGCA
>JAZRHT010000189.1:0-4767 GCA_045644905.1 Oscillospiraceae bacterium | reverse complement strand
AACCGAGCCTATTAATGTCATTATTTGCGACGAATGCCAGTTTTTAACTGCCAAGCAGGTTGACGAGCTTAAGTACATAACCGATTTTTGTGACACGCCCGTTTTGTGCTTTGGTTTGCGCTCCGACTTTCAGACAAAGCTGTTTGAAGGCTCTCGTCGACTTTTCGAGATTGCCGATAGCATCAGCGAAGTAAAATCGGTCTGCAAATGCGGCAAAAAGGCTATTGTAAATGCCCGAATTAACGAAAATGGACAGATTGTTGTAGAGGGCGCACAGATTGAAATCGGCGGTAATGATAAGTACGAAAGTATGTGCTGGGGCTGCTGGCAAAAGCGCATACAGGACCAGAATAAATAGCCCTTAAATATTGACTGAGCTATAAAAAAAGGATATACTTAAACTATAAATTATATAGGAGCGAAAATTATGGAACTTAAAAAGATTCTTTCAATGGTAGATCACACATTGCTTTCCCAGAGCGCAACCTGGGAAGAAATTCGTGCTATTCTTGATGACGGCATTAAATATTCCTGCGCATCCTGCTGCATTCCTGCATCTTACGTTAAGGAAGCAAAAGAGTACGTAGGCGATAAGCTCGCCATCTGCACAGTTATCGGATTCCCCAACGGCTACAGCACCACCGCGACAAAATGCTTTGAAACCGCTGACGCAGTTAAAAACGGTGCCGACGAAATTGATATGGTTATCAATATCGGCTGGCTTAAAGACAAGAAATATGACCTTCTTTTAAACGAAATTAAGGAAATAAAGAAGTCTTGCTCGGGCAAAATACTTAAGGTAATTATCGAAACCTGCCTTTTAACTGACGAGGAAAAGGTTAAAATGTGTGAAATAGTGTCCGAGTCGGGCGCAGATTTTATTAAAACCTCAACCGGTTTCTCGACTGCAGGCGCAACCTCTCACGACGTTCAGATTTTCGCCGATAATGTTGCTGACCATCTTGCAATTAAGGCAGCAGGCGGAATTTCATCTATTGAGGACGCTGAGAATCTCATAAACATCGGCGCTACAAGACTTGGCACAAGCCGAATTGTTAAAATAGTAAAGGCTATGGAGAAAGGTGAGAAAAATGACAAACAAGACACCTCATATTGATTTAAAAAATGACGTTGGTTTTGGCAAAACCGTTTTAATGCCGGGCGACCCCCTGAGAGCTAAATATATCGCCGAGAATTTCCTTGAGGATGCTGTTTTGGTAAATGGCGTGCGCGGAGTAAACGGTTATACAGGCTACTACAAGGGAGTTAAGGTTTCGGTTATGGCAAGCGGAATGGGAATGCCCTCAATCGGAATTTATTCCTACGAGCTTTATAAGTTTTTCGGCGTTCAGAATATTATCAGAGTTGGTAGTGCCGGCGCTATAAACGAAAAGGTCAAGGTTCGCGATATCGTTGCAGGTATGGGTGCCTGCACAAACTCGAATTTCCCCAGCCAGTATAATATGAATGGTACAATCGCTCCTATCTGCGACTATGATATGCTCGCCATCTCCAAGAAAATTGCTGACGAAAAGGGCTATAGCTTCCACGTTGGAAACCTTTATTCGTCCGACACCTTCTATGATGACAGCTTTCCCTCTGCAAACTGGGGCAAAATCGGCTGCCTCGCAGTTGAGATGGAGGCGGCTGCCCTTTACTGCACCGCTATGAGATATGGAATGAGAGCTCTCGCTATCTGCACAATCTCGGATATTCTCTATCCTCCGTACACCGCTCTTGATGCCATGGAGCGTCAGGAAACCTTTACACAGATGATGGAGCTTGCCTTAGAGAGCGCAGTAGAATATGATAAGCTCCCCCACTTAGAGCCTAAGGAATAAAAATGAGAGCCTGACGAACATTCGTCAGGCTCTTTTTTGGTAAAAAGATATGTTTGCTATTTTATAATATCTATGCTACAATAAATGAGATATCAATTAGTTAAAAAGAGTTTAGAAAGGCTTGAAAATTTATGTACGAAGCAGTTTTGGAGCTTATAAAAAGCCACGACACTATAATTATCCACCGCCACAATCATCCCGATGGCGACGCTATGGGAAGCCAAATCGGAATGAAGAATATTATAACTACAAACTTCCCTGAGAAAACCGTTTATATGGTCGGAGACCCCTCTAAATCGCTTACCTTTATGGAAGATTCAAAGATGGACGAAATCCCCGACGAAGCTTATAATGGTGCGCTCGCAATACTTCTTGACTCTGCAACACCGCCGCTTATCAGCGACGACAGATACAAGCTCGCCGAGAAAACCGCAAGAATTGACCATCATATTTACTGCGAAACCTTCACCGACGTTGAGGTTGTTGACACAAGCTATGAAAGCTGCTGCGGTATGATAGCCGATTTTGCAAGAGAGAGCGGCCTTAAATTAAATGAGATTGCCGCAAAATCGCTTTACACAGGTATGGTAACCGATTCTGGCAGATTCCGTTATGATAGCACAACCGCTCAAACCCACACCCTCGCCGCATTTTTAATGCAGACCGAGTTTGACACAAACGAGATTTACAGAAATCTTTATGCCGACGATTTCAGTAGCAGACTCCTAAAGGCTAAATTTACCCTTAAAGTGCAATTTACTGAAAATAACGTCGCTTATATCTACACCACAAAAGAGGAGCTCGAAACCCTTGGCGCCGACCCATTTTATGTCTCTCGCGCGATGGTTGGCACAATGTCGGATTTACGCTCAGTAGATATTTGGGTTAATTTTACAGAGAGTGATAACGGGGTGCTTTGCGAGCTGCGTTCAAGCCGCTTTAATATTAATCCTGTTGCGGTAAAATACGGCGGCGGCGGTCACAAAAAGGCAAGCGGCGCAACTGTTGAGAGCAAAGAAATCGCTATGCAGATGCTCTCTGACTTAAACGATATGCAAGGAGAAAACTAATGAATTTCGAAATTAAAAAACAGATTTTCGATAAGATAAAAGAATATGACAGCATTATGATTTTCCGTCACGTGCGAAATGACGGTGACTGCGTTGGCGCAACTAAGGGTCTTAAGCGCCTAATTCAACTAACCTTCCCCGAGAAAAAGGTTTACCTTATTGACTCAGACTGCGCCGAGTACCTTAAGTTTTTAGGCCCTGATGATGACGAGGTTTCGGGTGAAATTTACGCAAAATCCCTCGGAATAGTTGTTGACACCGCCTCGGAAAAGCGCATTTCAAACGAAAAATACAAGCTCTGCAAAGAGCTTATTAAAATCGACCACCACATTCCTCTTGAAAATTACGGGGATATTATCTGGGTTGAGGAGGAGCGCTCCTCGGCTTGCGAAATGATTGCCGATTTTTATAAAACCTTCAAGGACGAGCTTAAAATCGATAGCGAAGCCGCAACCTATATCTATACAGGTATGGTTACCGATTCGGGTCGTTTTAAATATGAGGGCGTAACGGGAGAAACTATGCGAAACGCAGGAATTCTTCTCGACGTCGGCATTGACACCGAAACTCTTTACGCAAACCTTTATCTTGACGACCTCGATTATCTTAAATTCAAGGCAGAGATTTATAATAGAATAGAACTCACCGAAAACGGAGTTGCTTATATCTTTATTGACAAGGCATTTCGCGAGAAATTCTCGCTCACAATCGAGCAGGCGAGTGCCTGTGTCAGCAGCCTTGATTCTATCCGTGGCTCAATAGCTTGGATGGCGTTTATCGAAAATGATGACGAGCAGGGCTCTATAAGAGTGCGCCTGCGCTCGAGATTTGTTCATATCAATCCTATTGCCGAGAAATATAATGGCGGCGGTCACGCTTGCGCAAGCGGAGCTACCGTTTACAGTATCGACGAAATGAAGGCTCTTTTAAAGGATGCCGATGCACATACCAAAAAATATAAAGAACCTCACGAGGGCTGGCCATGAGAATTCTTATAACAAATGATGATAGCATAAGCGCCTCCCAGCTTGTTCCCCTTGTTAATTGGGCAAAAAAGCTTGGCGAGGTTACTGTTGTTGTTCCTAAAATTGAGCAGAGCGGCAAAAGTCACGGAATTGAGCTTCACGCTCCCTTTAGCATAGAGAAAACCGAAATCGCAGACGGTGTTGAAACTCACGTTGTTGATTCCACCCCTGCCGACTGCGTGCGATATGCCATTTTGGGAATGAAGGTTAAATTCGACCTTGTTATCTCGGGAATAAATCGAGGCTATAACATCGGAAGCGATATGATGTATTCGGGAACTGTTGCGGCAGTGCGCGAGGCGCAGCTTCAGAAAATCCCTGCAATCGCCCTTTCCACAAGCCCCGAGTATTATGAAAAGGCAGCAGCTCACCTCGACGAGATTTACAATTACATAGTCGAAAACAAGCTCTTAGAGGTTCACAACGCATATAATATCAATATCCCCGAAAACCCCAAGGGCTTTAAGATAACCCGCCAGGGCGGAATTTATTATTCCGATAGCTTCCCCGAGGTTGAAAAGGGAATGTATATGGCAAGCGGAATTTTGCTCTATGAGCCCTCGGACGATCTTACCTTAGATACAGATGCAACCCTTTCGGGCTATTATTCCATAATGCCACTTACACTCACCATGACTGATATGGATATCTTTAATAAGCTCAGTAAATGATTTAAAAAATTCTTCCTTATTATATAGGAAGGATTTTTGTTTTATTAAAGAAAAAGAACACCCTCGTTTGAGGGTGTTCTTTTATTTAAAAGGAATATGAATTACAAAATATGTTTAAAAGAAAGGATTAAACGCGCTTTCTGGAAGCTACGAATGCAGC
>JAZRHT010000188.1:0-43004 GCA_045644905.1 Oscillospiraceae bacterium | reverse complement strand
AAAAACCTTCCGTTATAGTTATTTTCGATATTTATTGCAATTTCAAAAGTGCGGTGCTATACTGAATCCATAACATACAACGGAGGCAAAACTATGCAAAAGTATAAATCCGCAGTAGAAAAACACAGACAGCTTATAATCGATGCGCAGAATTACATCTGGGCAAACCCCGAAACAGGCTATCGTGAGGTTAAAACCTCTAAATATATGGAGGATGCCTTCGAAAAACTCGGCTATGAAATAACAAGAGCCGATGGCATACCTGGTTTTTATACAGTTATTGATACAGGCAGAGTGGGTCCCGAGGTTCTTATTTTGGGCGAGCTTGACTCACTCATCTGCCCCGAGCATCCCGATGCCGACCCCGAGACAGGCGCAGTTCACTGCTGTGGACACAGCGCTCAGGCTGCGGCGCTTTTAGGCATTGCCGCAGCACTCAAGGAGCCCCATATTTTAGACGACCTTTCGGGAAGAATCCGCCTTTGCGCCGTTCCTGCCGAGGAGCTTATCGAAATCGAATACCGCGCCGAGCTTAAAAAACAGGGCAAGGTTCGTTATTTCGGCGGAAAAACCGAGTTCCTATATCGCGGATACTTTGACGGCGTTGATATCGCCTTTATGGTTCACACTCAGAGCGGAAAAACCTTCTCCATTTCAAAGGGCTCAATCGGTTGTATGACCAAAAAGATCACCTATAAAGGCGTTTCGGCTCACGCAGGCGGCAGCCCCTGGAACGGCATAAATGCTCTTTATGCCGCAAACCTCGGTCTTTCTGCTATAAATTCTCTGCGTGAAACCTTCAGAGAAAGTGACCTTATCAGAGTTCATCCCATTATTAAAAACGGCGGCGCGGCAGTTAACGCTATCCCCGATAACGTTGTTATTGAAAGCTATGTTCGCGGCGCAAACTTTGAGGCTATCAAGAATGCAAACTTAAAGGTTAACAGAGCGCTTGTCGGCGCGGCTCTCTCGCTCGGAGCAAACGTTGATATAAACGATGCCCCCGGCTATGCTCCGCTCGTAAACAGCGCTGATATGATCGACCTCGCTAAAGAGGCGGGCGACCTTATGGGCGAATACAACTGCGAGATTGAGGATAGAATCGGAACGGGCTGCACCGATATGGGCGACTTAACCCAGCTTATGCCCGCACTTCATCCTTATGCTCCCGGCGCAATCGGAAGAAGCCACGGCTCGGATTATTATATCGCCGATCCCGAGCTTGCCTGCGTTGGCTCGGCTCGCTGGCAGCTTAATATGCTTCATTTGCTTCTTTCTAACAAAGCGGCTCGAGCTAAGGAAATTATCGAAAACTTTGTCCCCACATTTAAGTCCAAGGAAGAGTATTTTGAAATGATCGATTCCTTCCTCTGCGAAGGCGATAGAATCGAATATAATGAAGATTCTGCAAAAATAACCCTTTAATAACAAAAACTCCCTGCAAGCAGGGAGTTTTTTTTCTTGCATTTTTCCTTGACTATACCTCGAAAATATGATAAAATTTGCAAGTATGTACACTAAAAAATCGAAAGGGAAATAATATGGACAACAAAAACGAATTCAAGCCGTATATCCCTGCGGAAAGAATAACCCCCGAGCTTACAGTTACATCTATCATTATGGGTGTTATCCTCGCAGTTGTATTTGGCGCAGCAAATGCATATCTCGGACTTCGAGTTGGTATGACCGTTTCGGCATCCATCCCTGCTGCAGTTATTGCTATGGGCGTTATCCGAGTTATTATGCGCAAAAACTCAATTTTGGAAAGTAACCTTGTGCAGACAATCGGTTCTGCAGGTGAATCACTTGCCGCAGGCGCAATCTTTACCCTTCCTGCACTCTTCTTATGGGCAAGCGAAGGCGTTATGGAAAAACCCAGCCTTCTCGAAATAACCCTTATTGCACTCCTCGGCGGACTTCTCGGCGTTTTCTTTATGATTCCTCTGAGAAATGCGCTCATCGTAAGAGAACACGGCACACTGCCCTATCCTGAGGGACAGGCTTGTGCTGAGGTTATGCTCGCAGGCGAAGAGGGTGGAGCCAATGCTTCAACAGTTTTCGCAGGTATGGGCTTTGCCGCTGCATTCAAATTCATCATTGACGGACTCAAAATCGTTCCCGGTGAGGTTTCTCTTGAGGGAACCAGTAAGAACTATCCCGGCGCTATTGGAACTCAGATCTATCCCGCTGTTATGAGCGTTGGTTACATCTGCGGTCCCAGAATTTCCTCCTATATGTTCGCAGGCGGACTTCTCAGCTGGGTAGTTTTAATTCCCATTATCGTGCTTTTCGGCAGTGAGCTTACCCTCTATCCCGGAACAGAATCTATCGGCACTATCTTTGCTAATGGTGGTGCAGGTGATATCTGGGGAACCTATATCCGTTATATTGGCGCAGGCGCACTCGCCGCAGGCGGTATCATCAGCCTTGTAAAATCCCTGCCCCTTATTGTAAGAACCTTCCGTGATGCCGTTAAATCTATGGCTAAGGGCGGCAAGGCAGGAAACGAGAGAACCGCTCAGGATATCAATATGAAGATAGTTCTTATCGCTATCCTCATTTTAACCCTCCTTGTATGGCTCGTTCCCGCAATTCCCGTATCCCTTGTCGGCGCAATTATTGTTGTTATATTCGGATTTTTCTTTGCAACCGTTTCTTCGAGAATGGTTGGTCTTGTAGGAAGCAGTAATAACCCTGTTTCGGGTATGGCTATTGCAACCCTTCTTATCGCAACCCTTATCTTAAAGCTCACTGGCGAAGCAGGAGCACACGGAATGCAGGCCGCTATCGCTATCGGCTCTATCATCTGCATCGTTGCCGCTATCTCGGGCGACACCTCGCAGGACCTTAAAACAGGTTACCTCCTCGGCGCAACTCCTAAGAAACAGCAGATCGGCGAGATTGTTGGCGTTGTTGCTTCGGCTCTTGCCATCGGCGCAACCCTCTATCTCTTAGACGGTGCTTGGGGCTTCGGCTCTGATGAGCTCGCCGCTCCTCAGGCAACCCTTATGAAGATGGTTATCGAAGGCATTATGGATAATAACCTTCCTTGGGGACTTATCCTCATCGGTGTTTGCATCGCAGTTGTAGTTGAGATTATCGGTATTCCCGTTCTTCCCTTTGCAATCGGCGTTTATCTGCCCGTTCAGCTCAATGCCTGCATTATGGTTGGCGGACTTATCAGACTCTTCTTTGACAGAATGAAGGACGGCAAGAAGAAGGACAACGCTATCAGCAATGGTATCCTCTTCTGCTCGGGTATGATCGCAGGCGAAGGCCTTGTTGGAATTCTGCTCGCTCTGCTTGCAGTATTCAACGTTGCATCTCTCTTAGACCTTTCGGGAATTCTTAATCTCCCCACATGGCTTAGCAACGTAGGTAGCCTTGTAGTATTCGGCCTTGTAATTGTAAGCCTTCTTTTATTCACTATTTGGAAGAAGGATAAAAAGAAAGCAGACGAAGAATAATGGCTAAAAAGAAAAACGTTATCTCGAAAAATTATCTTGAAAAGATTCCGCAGAAACCCAAGTCTATCGGCTGGAATGTCGATGAAAATGGGATTGTAACTTTAGAAATCGAGAATAAAGGCTGGGCAAATAAAATTGCTCAAAAGCTTTTTAAAAGACCCAAAGTTAGCTATGTTCATCTCGACGAAATGGGCAGCTTCATCTGGCCTCATATAGACGGAGAAAAGAACATTATCGAGCTCGGACGGCTTGTAGAGGAGCATTTTGGCGAAAAGGCAAACCCCCTTTATGAGCGACTCGCAAGATATTTTCAGATTTTAGAAAGCTATCGCTTTGTAGTTTGGAAGCAAACCGATAAAAAGTAAAACCAAAACGGCAGTGCTAAATGCACTGCCGTTTTTAATTTTTTTACAAAATATTACCTTTTTTGCCGCAATTAGTGGTTATAATAATGTGTTAGAAAGGCGTGAATTTATTATGACTGAGCTGATTTTAAGCGGTATTATAGGATATGTGATAGGAAGTCTCAGCCCCTCGGCTTTGCTTTCTAAAATAAAGGGAGAAAATCTTAGAGAAAAGGGGACAGGCAACCTCGGCGCTACCAACACGGCCATAATTTTGGGCAAAGGCTATGGCGCGTTTGTTATGCTTTTTGATATATTAAAGGCGGTTTTGGCGTCGCTAATTGCCGCCGCAATATTTAAAAACACCGCCCTTGTGCCTCTTGTGTCGGGGGTATTTGCAGTGGTGGGACACATTTTTCCGTTCTATCTAAAATTCCGCGGCGGCAAGGGACTTGCCACCTTTGGCGGTCTCATTCTGTCCTTTGATCCCGTTATGTTTTTAATTTTGCTTATCCTAACTCTAATACTAATGTTCGTTTTTAATTACGGTGTGGCGATGCCGCTGTCCGCCTGCGTTTTGTTTCCTCTGCTCGCTCTATTAAAAACGAAAAGCATTACTGTCTTTATTCTTACTTTTGCAGCAAGCCTGCTTGTCTTTATAAAGCACATTCCCAACCTTAAAAAAGCAATAAATAAACAAGACCCCACCACCCGCGACTACCTCTTGAAGCTTAAAAATAACTAAAATTTGTCACACTTGCACAATTTTCGCCTATGTTTTTTGCCTAACTTGCCAATAGAAAAATTTATCATAAAATGATAAAATATAGGTAAGGAACTAAACGGAGGTGTTAAAATGGCTCGACAGATTAAAAATTCAGTATTGATAGTTGCCCTTGCTTTGTGTTTTCTGCTTTCGGGATGTATGTTTGATATTTACAAAACAACAGCCCTCAAAAACGGAGAGATATGCAAATATTCTGTGTGTGAAGAGGATATGTCGTCGTATTTTGGCGGTGTCGACCTTACGAGTGCTTCGCGCGACGAAATTATGAAGCTTAAAAGCGATGATGTTAAGATCCCCTCCGCCGTAGGAAAAATAAAGTCGGAAGAAGAGGCTGCAAAACACGCCGCAGAAATTCTCAATGACACCTATGAGAATTGGACATTTGATAACAATCAGTTGGTGGTTGGCTACAATGAAAATGCCGACATATATTTTGCACACGGTCAGGCAGAGGACAGAGAACATTGTTCTGACCTATTGGGATGTATCGTATTTGATGCTAAAACGGGTGAAATCCTGCTACTTAATAGGAAGCCTGTATCAGATAGCCCTTTTTATTGGGTGCACGAAAAAAGCCATTTTGTTGACTATGAAATAAACGGGGATAGAATTAAATTCAGATATTCTATTCATTTTGTTAATAGTTCCAATGACGATATGCAGGTTTCGCTTTCAGCAAAATTTAAGTCTAAAGAACTCAAGGGCTGGCTAAAAAAAGAATCCTTTTTTAAAGGATGTGACCAAAACGGAGAAATGCTTTATGCTATAATCAAAGCAAACGATAAAGCCGATGTTATATTCAGCTTTGAGGGAGAATACTTAGGCGGAGAAGTAAATAAAAATCTATCTTTCCCCGAAGAGCTTATTATAACAAGTTATTAAAAAAATCCCTGCCTTTCAAGGCAGGGATTTTTATTATTGCAATTCTTTCTTTTTAGAGGGCAGCTGAGAGAAGATTATAGCTGCGAACATAACTGCGCAGCCGATAAGCTCACGCAGAGATAAAACCTCGCCGACCAAAATCGCGCCGCTTATCGCTGCAAAAACCGACTCTAAGCTCATTAAAATCGAGGCAACCGTCGGGTTTTTGGAATACTGCTGACCGATTATCTGCAGAGTGTATCCGCCGCCGCAGGACAATATTCCAAGATAGAGAATGTAAGGTGCAGCTTTTAAAATATCGCTGAGTGTAGGACTTTCGAAAATGAACATCAGAATGAGCGAGAGCACACCGCAAACTAAAAACTGAAGCGCCGAAAGCTTAATTCCGTCAACTCTGTCGCCGAAATGGTCAATGCACAAAATCTGCAGAGTAAACATAAATGCGCAGAGCAGAACGATAATATCCCCTGCGTAAACGCCTCCGATTTTTCCGCCGAAGCATAAAAGATACATTCCGAGCGCCGCCAAAACAACGCCGACCCAAACGGTAGAGGAAACCTTCTTTTTCATAAAGAAGGAGAAAACAGGAACGAGAACAACGTAAAGCGCCGTTATAAATCCCGTTCTGCCGCTTGCCGCCGCGCCCTCGGGATAAAGAGCAATGCCAAACTGCTGCAAGTTAGTTGCAAAGCAGAGCGCCGCGCCGCATATAACCGAGGCTACAATAAGGTCGCGCCTCTCGGTTTTTGTCTTTTCCAAAATAGGTCTGCCGCTCTTTTTAGCTCTGAAAAATATAAGTGGCATAAGTGCGGCAGTTCCTATAAGCGAGCGTATGCCGTTTATGGAAAATGCGGGGAGAATTTCTCCTGCCTTGTCCTGCATAACAAACGAAACGCCCCATATCATTGCCGCTAAAATTAAGAGGAGATTGCCTTTTAAATTCTTGCTCATTTTCCTACCTCTTAAAGCGAAATCTCGCCCTTCTCAAGCATTTTCTGAGCGGCTAAAAGAATGCCGAGCATACCGCTGTCAAATGAGAGTGCGCCCTGCATCCAAGCGGCATAAGGCTCTCTTAAAGGAGCGTCGGCCGAAAGCTCAATGGAAGCTCCCATTGTAAATGTGCCTGCCGCCATAATAACCTCGCTCTCGTATCCCGGCATAGCCCAAGGCTCAGGGGTTACAAAGGAATCTATAGGAGCGCCGCTCTGAATTCCCTGACAGAATGAACAGAGCCTTTCTCTGTTTCCAAGAAGCAGACACTGAACAATGTCGCCCCTCTTTTCTTCTGCCGAGGGAGTTGTTTCAAAGCCGAGGCTTTCAAAGAAACGCGCCGCAAAAACGGCGGTTTTAACTGCGTTGCTAACGGTTTGGGGAGCTAAAAATAAGCCTAAGAACATCTCTCTGTTGGTGTCTAAAGTACAGCCCATTTCCTTGCCAACTCCAACGTAGCAAAGCCTGTCGGCGCATTTCTCGATGAGATCACGGCGACCTGCTATGTATCCGCCCGTTCTGGCAATTCCGCCGCCCGCATTTTTAATAAGCGAGCCTATGATGAGGTCTGCGCCGTAGTCGGTGGGCTCGAGTGTGTCAACAAACTCGCAGTAGCAGTTGTCAACAACAATAAGAGCGGTTTTGTTAACCTCACGAACAGCATCTACTATTTCTTTTGTAATCTCTGTTGTGTATGAGGGGCGCAGAGAATATCCTCTCGAGCGCTGAATATAAGCCATTTTAATATCATCTTTGCAGGCCTCTTTTATGGCCTCTAAATCGGGCATTCCGTCCTCTTTGAGCGCGATTTCGCTGTAAATTGTTCCAAAATCGATAAGCGAGCCGTCGCCCCTTTTGCCCTTTAATCCAATAACTGCGTGTAGGGTATCGTAGGGTGTGCCCGTGAGCGACACCATTTTGTCGCCGGGTCTAAGAAGCGCCGAAAGCGCAGTCGAAATAGTGTGCGTGCCCGACATAAAGTTAAAGCGTACAAGCGCATCCTCAGCGCCGACTATACGAGCGAAAACCGAGTCGAGCATATTTCTGCCGCTGTCATCGTAGCCGTAGCCGGTTGTACCGATTAAGTGCGCCGCCGAAACGCCGCACGAAGTAAAGCCCTCCATAACCTTAACCTGATTGGTAAGGCGAATTTCGTCAAGCGCTTTAAACTGCTCCTGACACTCACTGAGCACCTTCTCAGAGAGCTCGCAGAGCCTACTGTCAATGTTGTAGTAATCTTTCCAAGTCTTCATTTTGGTCGTCCTTTATTTTTTAAAATATAGCATCGAGAATTTTTTCTCTGGCTTAAAGCCGATTTTTTTATATAGCTTCTGCACACATCTTTCGGTGCACATAAGTGTAGGAATTTTGCCTTCACTAATCAGAATTTCCGAAACCTTAGCTGTTATGCTTGATGCAAGCCCACGCCTGCGAAAGTCTCCTAAAACCGCAACGTCCGAAATTATAGAAACCTTTTTATATTCGTGCATAATCGCCGCTGTTGCAGCATTTTTGCCGCTAAATTCTGCTAAAAATAGTCGAGCGGGCAGCTTCTGCCGATAAAAAACGTCGCAGTAATATTCCTCATAGGAAATGTCCTTGTAATAGGGGTCGGCCGCCTTCAAAACATCAAAAAACACAGAAACGTTCTGCGTTTCATAAGCCTTGTATTCGAGATAGTTTTTAGGCTTTTCGTTGTAAAAGGATCTGCCGTTAACCCTTTTCATATCGAGTTTTCTTGCGATTTTTCTGCCCAAATTTGCAGTGCATTCAATGCTCGTTATAGGAGCTACCGAAAGAAAAGAGCAAAGCTCGTCCATATCCAATTTCCCAAAAGGGAAGATGGTTATTGCGCCGCCGTAACGGCACGCAGCCCCGAGCGTTTTTTCGCCGCTTTGAATTTCGTAAATGGTGCAAAGCCCGTGATCAGAAAAACTAAGCGCATTCGAAACAAGGCGCACGAGCAGTATATTCGGCTTTTTATCGCTTATGTAAGGCTCGCAAAGAAAAGCGAGCCTATCGAAATTTATTTCTTTAATCATAGCTTTGAAAACGGCTCTAAAACCGCTGAAACAAGAGCCTTTGTTGCCTCTAAATCTGCATAGTTTATAACACAGCCTGGTGTGTGCAGATATCGGCAGGGAAGCGAAATAGCCGCCGTTCTGACGCCGCCGCAGGACTTATGGATAGAAGCCGAATCGTTAGCGCCTGCAACCGCTCTTTTGCTTTGCGCAGGTATGCTTTTTTCCTTTGCAGTCTGCATTATAATTTTGTAAAGCTCTCTATCGTAAATGCAGCCCTTGTCCATAAAGGAAACAACGCCGCCGAGCGATAGATTGCAAACGCTATTTTCGTCCGAAACTCCCGCAATATCGCAGGCAGTTGTCGAATCTAAAACTATGGCAATCTCGGGCCTTACCTTCTCGGTTACCATAAGCGCTCCTCGGCATCCAACCTCTTCCTGAACTGTAAAGCAAACTGTAATATCGCAGGCAACCTCGCCCTTTAAAAGCGAAATTAAAACTGCGCATCCAGCTCTATCGTCAAGCGCACGAGCGAGAATTCTGTTCTCGCCAAACTCACAAAAGTCTCCGCAGAGCGTTCCCATATCTCCGAGGGAAACGAGTGCCTGCGCCTCTTTTTTGCTTTCGGCTCCAATGTCGATATATAGCGATTCTGCGCCTAAAACCGCCGTCTTGCTCTCGCCCGAGAGAAGATGCGAGGGAACAAGTCCGATAACTCCGTAAACCTGCTCTTTTGAGTTTATAACAACCTTTTTAGCAGGCAGAATTCGAGGGTCAATGCCGCCGACACACGCAAATTTTAAAAGTCCGCCCTCAGTAATGTTAGTGATTATAAAGCCAACCTCGTCTAAGTGAGCGGCGAGCATAATCTTGCTTTTGGGAGCGGTTTTGCCCTTTTTAGTGCAGATAACGTTGCCTGCCTTGTCAATCTCGACGCTCTCGCAGTAAGGGGCAACCTCATTATAAATCATTTTAGAGAGGGACATCTCGTCCCCCGAAACGCCGACGGGTGCGCAAAGTGTTTTTAAAATCTCTTTCATTTTGCATCCGCCTCTCTAATATAGTTTTCAATAAGCGTAGCGCAGGCCTCTAAATCACGAATATCTGCAATTTCAACCTGCGAATGCATATTCCTAAGCGGAATGGAAATGAGCGCCGCCTCGATATCAGATGAGAGTGAGAGCGCATCGGCATTGGTGCCAGTGCCTTCGCCCATAATTTCGTGTTGCAGAGGAATGTTGAGATTTTCCGCAAGATTCTCTAAATCCTTTGTGATTCTCTTTGAGAGGAAAGGAGAGTGCCCAAGCATAGGTCCTTTGCCGAGTACGCCCGTGTTTTCCTCGCTCGCTCCGGGATATGCCCCAAAGCTTACGTCGATAGAGATAGCTTCGTCAAAGCCTTTAATATCGACCGCCTTAGCGCCTCTAAGTCCAACCTCTTCCTGACTTGTTAAAACAAGCTCAACGCAGGTGTTTTTAAGGGTATCCTCCCTGAAAAGTCTATCCATAACAGACAGCATAACAGCGCAGCCTGCCTTGTTATCAAGGGCAGATGCGCAGAATTTATTTTCACTTAACATAAAGGCATCGTTTTCAACTATGGCAATATCGCCGAGTGAAACGAGCTCTTTTGCCTTGTCAAGTGAATAGCCTATATCAACCGCAAGCTCTTCAAGGGCGGGGAATTTCTTAGAGTCGCCATCCTTTTGAAGATGGGGAGGAACGCTCGAAAAAACTCCGATAAGCTTTTCTTTGCCAAAAACCTCAACTTGTGCACCGAGAAGTGTGCGAACGTCGATGCCGCCGATGGCAGAAACCTTTAAAAATCCGTTATCGCAAAATCCCGTAACAATAAATCCAATCTGATCGCAATGCGCATCTAAGAGAATTTTATTTTTTCCTTCTCCGCCCTTTATGTGAATGTTTCCGATATTATCGGCATTAGCAGAAAGGGTAGAGGGCAGAATTTTAGTTATAGTACTGAGCAAATTCTTTTCGCATCCCGAAACCGCTTTTTGGGCGCAAAGAATGTTTAAAATCTTTAAAATTTCCATAGCTTTCCTTTCTTAAAGAGCGTTTACAAGCTCCTTAAAATGCTTTCCTCGCAGTTCAAAATTGCGATACATATCAAAGCTTGCACAAGCAGGGCTCATCAGCACGATGTCGCCGTCCTTTGCCCTTGCGTGTGCAGTTAAAACCGCTTCATTCATATCTTTTACTCTAATGATTTCGGGAGCGGAAAGAGTAGAAGGCTCTTCTAAAACCGCCTTTTCAATCTTTTCGGCAGTAACTCCGAGGGTAATTAAAATCTTAACCCTCTCTTTTATGATGGGAGCGAGCGGCTCGAAGGAAAGATTCTTGTCATAACCGCCTGCAATAAGAATAACCTTTCTGTCAAAGGCTTTTAGTCCTGCTATTGAGCGCGTCGGGCTTGAAGCAATCGAGTCGTTATAATATCTTGCGCCATTAACTTCTCTTACAAACTCAATTCTATGCTCAACTCCGCCGAAATTCTCGGCAACAAAGCGGATAACATCTGCGCCCACTTCTTCTCCAACTGCCGCAATAGCGGTAAGATAGTTTTCAACGTTGTGCTCGCCTGGGAGCTTGATAATGCTCTTGTGCATTATTCTCTCGCCATTAAGAGAAAGATATCCGTCACTATCTAAAAATGCCTTACCCTCGCCTTTTGCGTAGCTGAAAAATTCAACGCTTGCGGCAGCCTCATTTTTTAGATTTTTGCAAGGCTCATTGTCTGCATTAAGAATAAGTCTGTCATTTTCGCTCTGATAAAGGAAAATGTTCTTTTTAGCGCCAACGTACTCATCCATAGTTCCGTGAACATCCAAATGATTGGGCGAAATGTTAGTCACAACTGCAAGCGCAGGACTTTTTCTCATTGAAATGAGCTGAAAGCTCGAAAGCTCAACAACTGCGATATCATCGCTCCCTATCTCGTCGCAAATAGGTAAAAGTGCTCTGCCTAAATTGCCGCCCAAATGAACGGTTTTGCCCGCTTTTTTTAGCATTTCTGCAATAAGATTTGAGGTTGTGGTTTTTCCGTCCGAGCCTGTAATTGCATAGATTTTGCAGGGGCAAAGCTCAAAGAAAAGCTCCATTTCGCTTGTAAGAAAAATGCCGTTCTCCCGCATTTTAATGAGCGAAGGGTGATTGTAGTACATTCCGGGTGTGCGCAAAACCATATCGGCATCAATGTTATCTAAATAACCTTCGCCCGTTTTAAGAGTAACCCCTGCTTCTAAGAGCCGCTCTTTTTCGGGAATATCGTCGGCATTTCTTTTGTCGCAAAGGGTAACTAATGCGCCGGCCTCTGCGAACCTAAAAATCAGTTCCTCATGGCTTACTCCAATGCCGATAAAAGCGACCTTTTTGCCGCGGATTTTATCATATAAATCTTTTATGCTCGAAAATTTCATATCTAACCCTCGCCTCTTTCGGGGAGATAGACAGGAACCTTTGCCTCAATATCCCCGATAAATTTATAAAAGAGATAGAAAATTACAACTGCATTTATTATAGAAAGCTCCCAAAGGTCGAAAAAGCGATATCCGAAAAGATATGCGCAGTAGCAGTCAAAGGTTGTAAATAAAAGTAGCGGCGGAACAAATGCTCTCTTTCTGTGAAGTAGCATATATGCTATCGACAGAGCTTCTGCAAGATAGAAATATCGCTCGTGCATTCTCGGCAGTAAAAAGGGAATGAGCAGAGTGAAAAGATATGCCGCGTCAAAGAGCAGACGGGTGTCGAGTTTGGCGCGATTATAGTAAAGATACACGCAGAATAAAAGCACCCCTGCACCTGCTAAAAATAGAGCGGCTGTGCCGAAAAGATTAAAGCTTTCCTCGGGGAAAAATGCCCAAAAGGTAGGACAGTTTAGGGTGAGGGAAGGATAACTCTCGGTCTGATTTATATAAATCGAGAAGGTGTCATAAACGCTTCTGCCACATAAAATTGCAGGAAGCAAAGTAGCTACAAAGGTTAAGGGGAAATAAAGCAAATCCCCCAATTTGATTTTATTCTTTAAGACAAGGAATATGATGACGGGGAAAATAAAGATGCTCTGCATTTTAAAGGAAAATGCAAGCGCAAAAAAGATGATTGAGCACCTCGATTTTTTACTCAGTGCAAAGTAGAGCGCCCAAACGCAGAGGGCGGCGTAAATCGCATCGCACTGAGCCCACATTGCCGAGTTTAGAAATACTGTGGGAATAAAGAGAGAAAGCGTAAAAGCGGCGGCAACGGCCACGATGGAATCTGTAAATTTATAAACTATTTTGCAGATACCGAAGGCAAGCACGAAATCAAAAATTACCGAAAGAAGCTTTATAAGATAAAGATCGTAAACCTCGGATCTCGAAACCCCGAATAAAAAGTAAAGATAGGGCATATTGTAGTCGCCGATAGGCTTTACAATAGCCTCAACTCCGGGCAGAAAGCGCATTTCATTTACCCACTGGCTCAAAAATGAATTGTAGTCGCCCGAGGCGCTGTCAAAAAAGTAAAGCCTAAGCGCCAGCGCCGCAGCACCGATAGCAAGAAGAGCACCGAATATTAAGGGACTCTCGATTTTTATAAGTTTCCTGAAAAATAATGAGCAAAAAATAAGCACGGCAATACAAACGGAAAGTATGCAAAAGCTGTTATTAAACGAGTTGTAATCAAGCACCTTGATAGGCGAAATTAAAAAGTAGACGCAAAAGCACAAAACCGCCCCTGCAGCTATAATGATGTAGGGTAGAGCATCTGAAAACCATTCTTTAAAGTTTTTGCTTTGATTTGTAGCCGTCATAGGTTTTTCTCCTTTGAAAATACTTCTTATTATTATATCACGCGCGCGCAGTTTAAGTCAATTAAAAAAGGTAAAATGTGTCAATATTGCCGTCTTCTGTAGGGGCGTGTGAAAAATGCAGAAAAATTATTTGGTAATACTGTACAAAATGATGGTGTGCGTTTTGTGAAATATAGCTGAAAAGTCCCGTTTTATATTGACAAAAGGCTAATTTTACAATATGATAAAATGGATTTACTGTTGGCGAAAAAGGAGTAATAAATTATGGAAAACAATAAAAGAAGCTATACAATTCAAAGAGTTAAAAACGGCTTTGATTGGGATAAAATCGAAAAGGCACCCATTGACCAGTTTGGCTGGCTTAATGACTATTCACCCGAGACCTTCGGTCAGATAGTTCTTTGCGAGGATAAGGAGTTTGTAATTAAGCTCACCTGCATTGAAAAAAAACCTCTTGCAACATTTAAAAATTACGGCGACACAGTTTGGGTCGATAGCTGCCTTGAATTTTTCGTTGCTTTTGATGCTTCTAAGCCTAATAAATATATGAACTGCGAAATGAACAGCGCAGGCGCCGCATATATGAACATCGGCACAAAGGGCGAGGGCAAGAGAGTTGACATTAAAGGCATTATCGGTCACGCCCCCGAGTATAAGCCCGAGGTTTTAGAGGATAGATGGAGCGTTGTGCTTCGCCTTGAAATCGAGGATCTTAAAAAGCTCTTTGGCGATATAAAATTTGAAACAGGCTATAAGTTTACCGCTAATATGTATAAATGCGGTGACAGAACCGAGTTTGAGCATTACGGAATGTGGAATCTCTGCGTAAACGACGAGCCTCAGTTCCACCTGCCCGAGTGCTTCGGCGAAATGATTATTGGTTAAATTACATATTTGGAGAACGAAAATGAAAAAAATAATTGCAGCAGCTTTATTATGCTTCTTTGTGTTTGGTATCGCATGCTCTTGCGGTCAGAAGGATAAGCAAAATGACAGCAGCACAACTATAGCGCCCGAAAAAAACAGCAGTACAATAACAACCACCAGCGATGTTTCAAGCGAAGTGGACACAGAGAGTGAGGAAGGCTCTTCAAAGAAAGAGGATAACTCTTCTAAAGGCTCGACCTCCTCAAAGCTTCAGGTAGTAAGACCCGGCTCTTCGGGCTCCTCTTCAAATTCGCAGTCGATAAAGGTTGCTCCTGCTGACAGAAAGTGCGTCGTAATGTGCGGATTTTCGACAGATACCGCAAAGTCCTATGGAACCTCTCGTGAGGCTTCGCTTCAGGAAATGGAGGACGTTATCGCCGCGGGATACGTAAATTCGCTTAGCGACAGAGGTAACTTCAAACACGATGACTATTGGGAAATAGTTATAAAATATGACCTTACCGTTTGGTACAGTGAGTTTGCGCTCTTTGATAGCACAAAGAAAACAATTGACCAGCATTTCAAGGCCCTTTATGATGAGGTTGATAATTACATAAAGCCTTATCCTGAGCGCTGGGAAAGATTTAACGGATTTTGGTTTGATGAGCATATCTGGCGCGGCGAGACCAATGAGGATTTCGTAACAGTAACCAAAACTCTCTATCAGAAATATGGAAAGCGCACCTACGCTGTTGTTGCAACGGGTGAAATTTCGGGCATTGAAGGCAACGAGGACCTTATAGGAACCTCTGCTGACGAAATGAATAAGATGCTTGGCTCCTCCTTTAAGTACGTAACTGACGCAGGCTTCGACTCTTATGGTATCGATGTTCGCGAGGGCGCACCTAATAATGATATAGCTCACAGATATCAGGACGAGATGCCCGGAATTTATGATGGTAAGAGCTATTACCGTGAATACACCGACCTGCTTACACGTCTTGTAGATCACAATTTTAACCTTTGGTATCTTCCCTGTGCATACACCTGCAGCGTTGCAGGAGGACTCAATGGAATAAAGAAGGCTGACGAGGGCTACTGCCTTGCACACCTTGACTTTTTCTATAATGAGCTGGAAAACAAACAGTATGCAGGCGGACTTATGCTCTATGTTTACGGACTTTCCGAAAAGAGTGAAAATGCTGGAACAAGGGGGCTTAAATATCACCTTGTTGTTGAAGAAGACGATTACGCGAGCGAGGATATCTATAAGCTGCACCCCGAAACAGATAAGTGGAAAAGATATTCGCAAAGACTCCGCCAGATTGTAAATAACTATAATTCTAAAAAGGCAAATATACTCAGAAAACTTTAAAGGAAGAATAATTTACGATGAAAAAAATTATTGCATCCCTTCTTATCTGTTTATTTGCTTGCACATTAATTTGCTCCTGCGCGAAAAACCCTGAGATTAGTAGCAGCACTGCTGCAGAGCCCGAAAAAAACAGTAGCACAATAACAACCACAAGCGAAATTATAGGCGATGCTGATACAGAAAGCAAAAAGCCTTCAGACAACTCATCCAAAAAAGAGGATAACACTTCTAAAAAGCCAACATCGTCCAAAGTTTCGATAACCCGCCCCGGAAGCAGCACGCAGTCAAGCTCCGTAAAGGTGTCTGCATCTGACAGAATGGATGTTGTGATGTGCGGCTTTTCTCCCACAACTGCTGATTATTACGGCACTAAAAGGGAAGACGGACTTCGAGAAATGGAGGAAGTCATTGCTGCAGGCTACGTAAATGCTCTGAGCATCGGAGTTGATGCCCTTCGCAATGAGGATTTATGGAATCTCGTTGTGAAATATGACCTCGGCGTATGGTGCAGCGCTTGGGCGGTTTTTGACAGCAAAAAGAAAACCCTCGAGCAGTATACAAGAAATATAAACGAAACTGTTGATTTTATAAAACAAAAGGACGAATGGTGGAGCCGATTTAAAGGTTTCTGGTATGATGAAAAGGTCTGGCGCCGTGAAACCAACGAAGATTTTATTGCTGAAACCAAATACGTCTATCAAAAATTCGGAAAGCGCACCTATGCCGTTTTAGCAACGGGTGAGTTTTCACCCATTGAGGGTAATGCGGATATTACGGGCGATACCGTAAGTGACGATAGAAAGATAAAGCCCGAGGCATTTCGGTATATAACTGACGTTGCGTTTGACTCTTACGGCATTGACGTCCGTGATGGGGCGCTCAATAATGATATCGCAAGAAAATATAAGGATATAATGCCTGGTATTTATGACGGCAAGAGCTATTACCGTGAATATACCAAAAGACTTCTTGATATGATAGACCATGATGTAAATCTATGGTATCTGCCCTGCGCCTACACCTGTGGTATCTCGGGCGGTCTTGATGGACTTAAGAAGGCTGACGAGGAATACTGCCTCGCTCATCTTAATTTCTTCCATAATGAGCTTAAGCAGAGAGATTATGCCGGCGGACTTATGCTCTATGTTTACAGTCTTTCCAAGGAAAGTGAGGAGGAGGGTACAAAGGGAGTTCAGCATTTCTTTGTTGTTGAAACAGACTACGATACTGAAGAAACATATAAGATACATCCCGAGACGCCCAAATGGAGAAAATACTCTGAAAGACTACGTCAAATAGTGAAAGAATATAATTCCAATAAGGTAAGCGTTGCTGATGATATAAAATAGAGCCTTCAAACACTGGAAAAAGCTGGATTTATTATTAAAATGTGGCGAAATCACCAATTTTTTTGTGCAAATAGCTTAAAAATGAGTTTCAATATTGTGACATTTGAACAAAAAACAAAAACAGTAAGATTTTTCTTGAAAAAATGAAAAGTTTATGCTATTATGTTAATGAGTAGAATGCTAAGTTGTTTTTACTATGCATTTAATGTAATTAAAGCAGTTTACTATAAAAGGAGAGATTCTTAAGATGCTTAAAAAGATTTTGGCAGCAACCCTCGCTGCAATGATGCTCGTAGCGGTTGCCACAAGCTGCGACAAAGAGCCCGAAAAAGGAAGCTCATCTAAGAAACCCACAAGCTCTGTTGAGAGTATTGTAGAAAATGGCGACGAGAGTGATATCACTTCCTCGGGAATTTCTGAAGGTGAGGTTGCAGTTGTAGATCCCGATGCGAATCACGGATATGACTACACCATTAAGACTAAGTCCAACTTCTTCCGTGATACCGAAGAGGCTGGTCAGTCTGTAAGTAGAAGTGAAACCATTAAGCAGTATAAGAGCAAGGGTACATATATGATCGGCTGCTATCAGGTTCGTATGGGCGTTATGGACCACTACGGCGACGATCTCCTCAGCCGTGTGCAGGAATTTAAGGATGTTGTAGAAGAAGGCTATTTTAATAGCTTCCTCCTCGCTTACGATCAGAAGTACAATCAGTACGAAATGCCCATCATCGCTGAAAACGGCGGTACCTTCTGGCTCGGTATGGGCAGATTCAGCACTGAAGGTCTTACAACCGATAAAGAGAAACAAGATAAAGTTGACGCTTATATCGCTAAGGTTCAGGAAGCAGTCGATTTTGTTGACAGCCTCGGCTGCCTCGACCTCCTCAATGGCTTCTATTATGACGAGCCTATCTGGACAGGTCAATCCAATGAGGACTTCCTTACCCAGACTAAGATTCACTATGTAAACTTCGGTCTCAGAAACTTCCCTGTTTTCGCAACAGGTGAGTTCACCGCTGAAGAAGGTAACGCAGGCGGCGACGTTCCTAATGCTGACGAGATGAGAAAGCTCAATCCCTCTTCTGCTAAATATTTAACCGACGTTTCCTTCGACTCCTACAGAATCGACGTTCGTCCCGAGGCAACCTATCCTCAGTCCACCTATGATCGTTGGGAAGAAAACACCGGTAACGTTCACGAGTGTAAGAGTGGTCTTGACTACTACACCGCTCATAGAAAGTGGCTTATCGAGTACATCGGTCACCCCGCAAACTTCTATCACTATCCCACCGCATACCACGTTAAAAACATCCAGGGTGGTCTTACCTCTATTTCGGACGAGGCATTCTGCACAGGACACTTAGAGGGTCTTGCTAAGGACGTTCTCAGCGATAAAGCTGGCGGCGGACTTATGCTCTATACATATCCTACCAATGACCTTAGCAGCTTAAACCTTTCCGCAAGACTTCCTATCAAGGATGATAATGGTTACTTCACCATGTTCCCCGAGGAAGAAAAATGGTTTACTTATGATAAGGCTCTTAAGAACGTTAAGAAGAAGTTCGACGCTACTAAGCAGACCATTCAGTACAAAACTAAAAAATCTAAATAATTATAAAACCGAAGCGGAATAGCGGCGCGGGTTTCTTTTTTTGCGCCAAAACACAAGTTCGGCATAATCACCAAAAGCAAGGTTCAATTTTTGGTTAAAAAGCCGAAAAAATAAACTAATTTCATAAAATGGGTTGCATTTGTTAAAAGGGTCTTTTATACTTTGGGTGTATTTTAAAATAGCCCCTGCAAAGCCGCATTCTAATTAGGTTTGGGGACGAAAAAGGAGAGTGTTTAACTAATGGAAAACACAACCGAAAAAGTAGTCAATGCACAGCAGTGCGACACACTTAGTGTGGGTCTTTATCATTTGGATCCTCGCTGGTGCAGTATGTACGATTTTAAGAGAGTTGCAAATTACGGGATGGTCAATACCTTCCGTCTCACAACCGAGGCAGGCCCCGGCACCTTTAAAAAAGGCTGCCAATTTGCTAAGGAAATCGGAGCATCAGTTTGGTATTCTGCCCCCACTTTCATCGCAACTCAAGAAACCCTTTCCGATTTTATGGCAAAACTCGACAAGCAGATTAAGGGTCTTGAGAATGCTGGCGTTTGGGATACAGTTGTCGGCTTCCAGTGGGATGAGCCTCTTCTTAAGAAAGGTCACACCAATGCGGATTTTCTTGCTATGACAAAGGCTGTATATGAAGCCTACGGCAAGCGCATTTTCCCCGTTTTCTCAATGTATGAAATTGTTGGAAAAAGAGGAAATATCGGGGACCCTGATTTTCAGTGGCTCTTAGAAAAAGAAAGCTCTGAGTATATAACCGATGTTGCTTTCGATAACTATTCATTTGATTTCCGCGTTCCCTTAAGAGATGAAACTAAGAAAAAGATGCTTCATCATTATAACCGCAAATTTGAAACTGCTGAAGAGCTTATGCAGTTCTACACCGAAAAGATGCTCGAGCTCATGATGCACCCTGACGACGTCAAGGTTTGGTATTTCCCCTGCGCATATCTCTGCCGTCTGTGGGAGGGAGGTCCTCGTGCTGACGAGGATTTCTGCATCCAGTCGCTTGAGGGATACAAAGACCTTCTCTTAAAGCAGAAAAATCCCGGTGGACTCTTCTCCTATGGCTATAAGAGCTGGGGTGATCGTGACCATCTCGATTGGCAGATTGACGAGGATAACCCGAATCAGTGGAAAAAATATATTAAGGCTGCCAAGAATGTCTGCGACGAGCTCAAAGGCATTAAGCTTTAAGGAGGTAGAGAGCGATGGAAACAACTACAACAAATAAACAATTTCACGATAAAGTAGCTATGAACTACTATCACTTAGATCCTCGCTGGTGCTCCCACAAGGATTTTGACTATGTGGTAGAAAGCGGAATGGTAAACTCTCTGCGTCTTACTATGGATGCTTACGGCACAACCGCTTACGGCTGCAAAAAGGCAAAACAAAACGGTATGCCCGTTTGGCTTGTTCCCCCTATTTTCCTCCCTGCAATGCAGAATATTGAGCAGTACATAGAGAGGCTTACAAAATTTGTTGATAAGCTCAAGGCTGAGGATTTATGGGATACAGTTGTCGGCTTCCAGTGGGATGAACCGCTGCTGCGACGCGGCCACACTAACGACGACCTTTTAACTATGACAAAGGCTGTATCTGAGACCTTCGGAAAGAGAATTTTTATAAACTTCTCTCTTTATGAAATCGCAGGTAAAAGAGGTAACGACGGCGACCCCGACTTTCAGTGGCTCCTTAGAAAGGACTGCTCTAAGTATATAACCGATGTTGGTTTTGACCTTTACGGCTGGGATATGCGAGAAGAAAATCAAGATAAGCTCCAGCCTATGCTTCAAAAGGTAAGCAGACAAGAAGGTGTTGAGCTTAAAACAGCAACAGAGCTTTATCAGTATTACACCGACGTTATGCTGAATCTTATGGAAAATCGCAATACTGTTCGTGTTTGGTATTATCCCTGCGCCTACGATTGCAGTCCTCACGGTGGTATTCCTATGGATGAAGGCTATGCAGTTGGACATCTAAAGGGATATACAGAGCTTCTTAAAAAGCAGAAAAATCCCGGCGGACTTTGTGTATTTACATATAAGGGCTGCCTTGACGATCATATTCATCCCAAGTGCGACCGTGAAAAGTGGGATAAATATGTTGAAGTATCAAAGAAAATCACTAAAGAGTTTAACGAAATTAAGATAAACTTATAGAGGTACATTATGGAAAGCAAAAGAATATCCATGGGTATCTATCATTTGGATACCCGTTGGTGCTCGCATAGAGATTTTGACTACGTAACGCGCGAGCTCGGTATAGTCAATACTGTTCGTATCTCAACTGAGGGCGTTGCCTCGGTCGCTTATGCGGCTAATTGGGCAAAGGAGTGCGGCGGAGAGGTTTGGCTCTCGCCCCCGACCTTTTTCAGCAAGAAGGAAACCATCGAGGAATATATAGATGGTCTTGTTAAGTATGTCGATAAGCTTAAAAAGGCGGATGCCTGGGATGCTGTTGTCGGCTTTCAGTGGGATGAGCCGCTTCTTAAAAAGGGTCACACCAATGAGGATTTTCTCGCTATGACCCGTGCGGTTTCCGAAACCTTCGGCAAACGCATTTTTCCTGTTTTTTCCTTCTATGAAATAGTCGGAAAACGCGGGAATGACGGTGACCCCGATTTCCAGTGGCTTCTTAGAAAGGACTGCTCCGAGTACATAACCGACGTTGCGTTCGACGTCTATGGCTTTGACTTTACAAATCCCACCGATGAGCGCACCTTAGCTGAGTACAAGCGTATGGAAAAAACCTATGGCGTTCCCTTTACCTGCGCCGAGGATGTCTTCGAGTATCACACAAAGGCAACTCTCGATTTAATGATGCACCCTGATAAAGTCAGAGTATGGTATTTTCCTGACGGCTATGTTTGCGGCAAACGCACAGGACCTGCAGGCAAAACGACCGAGCAGGACTGCATAAACAGCCTCGTCGGACTTAAAAATCTTCTTTTAAAGCAGAAAAATCCCGGCGGTCTCTTTACCTACACCTATAAGAGCTGGGGCGACCACGACGCGCTCGATTGGCAGCTTGATAAAGATAATCCTGACTGCTGGAAAAACTATATCAAAGCCTCGCAAGAGGTAATTTGCGAGCTTTCCAAAATAGAGCTTGAATAAGGAGGGGAAGGGAAATGGAAAACACAACAAATACACAGTTTCATAATAAACTCGGTATGGCATTCTATCACCTTGACCCTCGCTGGATAAGTCAAAAGGATTTTGACAACGTTGCCGATTTAGGCGTTGTCAACTCTTACAGAATTGCTATGGAGAGTACGGGCACCCTCGCTTATGCTTGCAAAAGAGCCAAGAAAAGCGGTGCTCAGATTTGGCTTGCCGCCCCCATTTTTTATAGCAAAAGAGAATCTCTTGAGGAATATATGGCAGGAATCGACAAGTTCGTCGAATTCTTAAAGAAAAATGAGCTTTGGGACACAGTTGTAGGCTTTCAGTGGGATGAGCCGCTCTTAAAGAGAGCACACACCAATGCCGACTTTCTCGCTATGACGGGAGCCATTTCAAAGGCTTATGGCAAGCGCATTTTCCCCGTTTTCTCAATGCAGGAGCTTTTAGGGTTTAAGGGCAATCCCGAAGACCCCGATGGAATCAGAAGTGTACACCCCGAGGACACAGAGTTTATCACCGATGTTGCCTTCGACGTTTACGGCTATGACTTTCGTCTGCCCCCTTCCGAGCGATTTGTCAGCTATTTTAGAGAGCTGAGTAATAGATTCGGTGTAGAGCTTAAATCCACCATTGACGTTTACACCTATTACACCAAGAGAATGCTTGAGATTGTAACAAATCCCGATGTCAGAGTGTGGTATTTTCCCTGCACCTATTTAGCCCCCCTTTTAGGCGGCAAGGTTGCAGACGAGGATTACTGCATCGCTCACATTGAGGGTCTTAAAAAGATGCTTTTAGAGCAGAAAAATCCGGGTGGACTTTTCTGTTATGGATACAAGAGCTGGGGCGACCGTGACCACCTCGACTGGTGGCTGCACCCCGAAAACCCACAGCGCTGGGAAAGATTTATAAAGGTCTGTCAGGACGCTTGCAACGAGCTTTCGCAGATTAATATAAAATAGGTAAAGGAGCTTTTGTTATGGAAAACGCAGCCGAAATTGTTGTTAACAAAAAATATCATGATAAATTATCCGTGATCCTTGAGGGACTCGACCCCCGCTATTGTCATATTTATGAGTTTACAAAGGCGGCAAACCTTGGAGCTAACTGCGGCTACTGCGCTATTCAGCAGCATGGAACATCTACAGTTGTCAAAACTGCCCGCCGTGCACAGGAAACAGGCGAGCCGGCTTGGCTTATTGCGCCTATCTTCAGAAGATGTAATCAAACCCTCGAACAGTATATGACCTTGCTCCAAAAAAAGATTAATCCCCTTAAAGACACCTATCAGGTTTGGGATAACTTTGTTGGAGTTTATTTTGAACTTCCTATGGGTGTCGAAGGCTTTACAGGCGAGGACCTTCTTGATATGACCCGTGTATTTACCGAGACCTTCGGCAAGCGCATTATGGTAAACTTTACTCCCGAGCAGGTAGTAAATCCCGCATTTACCAAAGAGCAGGCGGCATTTATTACCGATGCCTATGTAAAATGCAATAAATATCCTTTCGGCGAGCCCATTTCTGAAAAAATCGACGGCGAAACCTTCGAGAAGTCAGAGGATATTTATAGCTACTACACCGAGAAAATGAAGGCTCTTGTCCCCGATGCTCGTGTTTGGTATAACCCCTTTGCAGACGTAAATGTAGGCGAGGATGCATCAATATTAAGCCTTGAAGGCTTTAAAAAGCTTCTGCTTAATGAAAAGAAACCCGGCGGACTTTATGTTGACGCATACAAGAGCTATATTGATCGTGATAAACTCGACTGGCTCTTGGATGCCGAAAATCCTGCGCGCTGGAATAACTATATCGTTGCCGCCAAAAAAGTTTGCAGTGAGCTTTGCGCTATCGACATTAAATAATAGGGGAGGCAACTAAAATGGAAAAGAAACCGCATAATAATCTTTCGCTGATGATCTATCATCTTGATCCTTATTGGTGCAGCCATAAGGAATTTGATGCTATGCTCGAAAAGGGTTATGTAAATGCTCTGCGTCTTACAATGGATAATTACGACACCGCTCGCTACGGATGTAAAAAGGCTCTCTCCATGGGCTACCCCGTATGGCTCGTGCCTCCTATTTTTCTTCCCACTCAGGAACCCATAGGCGAGTACATAAGAAAGTTTGAAAACTTTGTAAACAGACTTAAAGCAGATGAGGTCTGGGATGCCGTTATTGGATTTCAGTGGGATGAGCCGCTCTTAAAACGCGGCCACACCAACGAGGCGCTCTTTGAAATGACAAAGGCCGTTTCCGAAACCTTCGGCAAACGTATATTTACAAACTTCTCGCTTTATGAAATCGCAGGCAAAAGAGGTAACGATGGCGACCCCGATTTCCAGTGGCTTTTAAGAAAGGACTGCTCTAAGTATATAACCGACACAGGCTTTGACCTCTACGGCTGGGACTTTAGAGAAGAAGCTCGTGAGAGACTTCTGCCCTCGCTTCAGAAGCGTGGAGCACAGCACGGCGTTGAATTAAATAGCACAGAGGACCTTTATCAGTTTTACACCGATACTACCTTAAGCCTTATCGAAAATGCAGACAAGGTTCGTTTCTGGTATTATCCTTGTGCATACCGTTGCAATGTAAATGGTAAGCAAAAGGCTGACGAGGATTACTGCACCGCACACCTCGAGGGCTTTAAAAATATGCTTCTTAAGCAAAAGAACCCCGGCGGCATCGTTCCTTATACATATAAGAATTCTGTTGACGAGTTTATCCACCCCGATAACCCTGAGCGCTGGACAAAATATGACGAGGCTCTTAAAAAGGTTTGCGCCGAACTGAATTCAATAGAATCAAAATAAATCTCCTTGAAAGCAGCAAGCTGATTTAGAAAATATTCAATAAAATTATTGACTATTTCAGGAATTTATTGTATAATACAACTGTATATGGAGATTTGCGTGAAAACGCCGATTTTGTTGTTGTAAGTGCACAAAACAGTGGTCACAAAATTGGTTAGTTTGCACAAAAGTTTCCGTATCGATATATTTCTTGGAAATATATTAATAAAACAAGTTTGAGAAAAGGAGAAAAGAGTATGAGTAAGAAACTTAAAGTTTTAGCACTTGTGCTTGTCGCTATTTTTGCCCTTTCTGTTTTTGCAGGCTGCGGTAAAAATAAAGAGACTCAGGGAACTTCTTCTGTTTCGACCGAGAGCGAGATCGCAGGTACCAATCCTGAGAATCCCGGTGATGATACTCCCGGCACAGACGAAGGCGGCGATAAGGATCCTGGCGACACCAGCAGCACTGTTTCCGGCGGCGCAATAAACCCCAACAAGCCCGGACAGAAGATCGACTGCAATCCTACCGGCTGGCCTATCGTTAACAAGAAGATCACCTTCGAGATTCAGGGACAGATTTCCCCCTCTCGTGGTGACCCTGAGAAGATGAGCCACTTCAAGTACTATGAGCAGCTCACCAACATTAAAACTAAATACATCGGCGTTGTTGAAACCAAGGAATCAGAGAGAGTTACCCTCGCTCTGCAGTCCGGTAACATGCCTGATGCATTCACCAGCTATGGCTGGTCTGATGTTATGCTTCAGAAATACACCAGCGGTAAAAAGCCTGCACTTGTTGACGTAACAAAGTTACTTCCTACTTACGGCCCCGAGATGCAGAAGCTTTTAGATAGCGATCCCGTTACTAAGGGACTTAACCTTACTGCTGATGGTAAGATCTATACAATGCCTAAGGCTCCCAACGTTGTTGATAACTATGACCACTGGCTCAACGTTAACACTGTATGGCTTGAAAGAGTAGGTCTTGATATTCCTACAACTGCTGACGAGTTTGAGGATATGCTCATCGCATTCCGTGATGAGAACCCCGATGGTGACGGTATCGACGGTAACCACTGGCCTTTCGCACAGTGGAACTGGGGCGGTAACTTCATTATGTCCATGTGGGGTCCTCAGGTTACTTCTGGTTCTGTAGGTATCGACCTTGATGGTACTGTATACTATCCCTATGCAACCAAGAATGCTCGTGAGGCAGCTACATTCTGGAACAGAATCCGCAACACTGCAGGTCTTATGGATAACTCTATTGTTAATAAGCCCGATGGTTCTTGGAAGGTATTTACCGAGTTTATCGCTAAGGGTAACGTCGGATGCTTCCACTGGTCTTATCTCCAGGCAGAGCGTTTCGATCCTGAGCTTCTTAAGGACTACGTTGCAATTCCCTTCCCCACAGCTAATTACAAGAACGATTCACTTCGTCTTTCTAAAACAGCTAACCCCTTTAACAACACTCCCAGTCGTGGTAGCATTGTTATTACAAGCTCCTGCGAAAACGTTCCCGCTATGATCCGTTACTTCGATTACTACATGACTGCTGACGGACTCATGCTCGGTAACTGGGGTACTCCTGTTAATGGTAACTACAGAAAGAACAAGGACGGCACATACACCATCACCAATAAGAACCTCCTCGATAACGAGGCATCTTATCAAGATGCTATGGGCTGGAACATGTCCATTTCTGAGACCAAGAAAGCAATCCCCCACCTCATAAAGGTTGACAAGACCGATAAGAACTACAAGAACGGTGTTTACGATAAGTACAATGAAGCAGCAATCAAGACTTATCAGAATGCACACAAGAAGAATCCTGTTGTTTACATGGCTAACTATGCTAAGACTGCAGAAGAAATTGCTCAGCTTAGAAAGTATACCACATTTACCGGACAGAGCGGTTCTATGGGCTCTTACGTAACAGGTCACTGGAAGATCGGTGACTTCGATACTAAGGTTGAGAACTGGAATAAGGCAGACCTTAAGGGATACCTCAAGATTTATCAGGGTATCGTTGACAGAAATAAGGCAAACCTTATCTACTCTGACAAATACGTAAACAGATTCGCTAAATAATTTTTGTAAATCAAAAAACTTGTTTTATAAAATATAACCCCAAAGGGACGACGTAACTGTCGTCCCTTTTCGTTTTGTCAAAATCTGATTTCTCTGTTACAATTCGGAGAAGACGGTACAGTTTTTGCCTCTGAAATAATACCAAAAATATAGTGACGAAAATATCCTTTTTTTACTCGAATTTTTATAGAAATTTTGCATAACCGCTTTTGTGCATATTGCTAAAATTATGGCAGATTTTTTTGTATAAAAATTACAAAAATATCTTTACTTTTTGTGATTTGCGTGCTATACTGAATAATACGGCATATTCTGTTTTTGTGCGGGTTTCGATTATGCAACTTGCACAAAAATAACCCCTAAAATTTGGTTAAAAAGCCGAAAAATTGGCTTTGTCACAGAGGTGAGCCAAAGAGAAGGGAATTGGTGCCAAATTATCGTTTTATAAGGGGAAGCGCTCCTTTTGTAAAATGAATATTGTCTGTTCGCGCAACGATGCATATTGCGTGAGCGACAACATAGCTTGTCGCATTCTTGCCCATAAGTTGCAGAGAGTTTCAAGGCAAGGTCAGAGGACCCATTTCAGCAGAGGCTGAAAGACGCCGAGAAAAAATGCACCTCACGGGTCATCCCAATGGATTCGAGTAGAAATAGCGGCGCAAAAAAACTCTCGTACGGCGAGATAGAAGGTCGCAGCTATATGCGTCCTGCAAAAAGGGAAGGGTAACCTTCCCAAACCAATACCACCCGAGGCTTCGGATTGGTCGAGCTCTTTCAGAGGAAAGGGATGATGGGCGGTATTGTTGTCCCTGCTGCACAGCGGTAAATCTCCGCTTTATAATCCGTAAGGCGAAAAAACACTATCACCCAGAACCTGCCGCGCACAAGCGGTGCGGCAATATGCGGTGGAATGGAGATTATTTATGAATCAAAGAAAGAAAACATCGGTTCTTGTAAGAGCTATGAGCATAGCGTTAGTGTTTACGCTCTTACTCCCTTTCGGCACAACAGTTTATGCCGGAAAAACCTTCGCCGAGCACATTGGTTACCAAGAGGAAATCAAGCTTGATGACGTTCTCTACAACACCAATTACTACGGCGACTACGAAAAGGAGCAGATAAAAGCCGGCTTTAGCGACGTTAAAGACGCTAAGGTAGACATTGATATTCACGGCTATACTGCTTTCGAAGGTGACAAGCCTGAGGCTAAAAAGATTGAAGGTAAGGATAACGTTCTTTACGTTCCCAACACCAACAAGAGTGTCACCTGGGAAGTCAACGTAGAAAAAGCAGGATTTTATGAGATCTATTTTGAATATCTCCCTGTAGACGGAAATACACTTCCTGTTACAAAGAATTTCAAAATTGACGGAAAGAATCCCTACGATGAGCTTTCCAACATCAAATTCAATCGTCACTTTGTTGACTCTGAAAAACCCAGAACCAACAACTTAGGCGATCACATTCGTCCTTCACAATTGGAAATTCAGGAGTGGACACAAACTTACCTGTATGACGCACAGGGCGAGTATTCCCGTCCCCTCAAGGTAGCACTTTCTGAGGGTAAACACACCATACAGATGGTACATATCGATCAGCCTATCGCTATCGCAGAGTTTAGCCTCGTTGCTCCCAAAGAACTCAAGCCTTACAGTGAGATTAAGAAGGGGTACGACAAGGCAGGCTACAAGGCGGCTACCAAGACCATCGGCTTCGAAGCTGAAGATAAGGATCACGTTCTTTATAAAACCGAATCCTCTATCGTAAATGGTAATGACAGTGACGCTACTATCACTCCTAAGGGTGTTACCTCTAAGAGATACAACCATATTGCCGGCGGCACATGGTCAACCGGTAATCAGGAGATTTCCTGGACGTTTGAGGTTGAAGAAAGCGGCCTTTATAAGTTCGCTCCTCGTTTCGTTCAGTCTTACGGTAATGGTCTTTCCTCAACCCGTCAGATTAAGATAGACGGCGAGGTTCCCTTCGAGGAATTTAACGAGTTTATCTTCTTCTACAAAGAGGGTTGGCAGACCAAAGCACTTTCTGATAAAGATGGTAATCCCTACCTCATCTATCTTGAAAAAGGTAAGCACACTATCTCTATGAGAGTTGTTGTCGGTGATATGACCGAGGTTGTTCACCTCCTTAACGATGTTACAGCAAGAATGTCTAACGCATATCGTAACATCACCATGGTTACAGGTCAGAACCCCGACTTAAACTACGACTACAATCTCGAAAAGCAGATCACCTCTCTTATGAGCGACTTAAAGAAGATCAGAGATGAGCTTCAGGAGTCCGCCGATAGAGTTACTGCTTTCGCAGAGAAGAGACCTCCTATCGTCAACAACATTGACATCGCAATTGAGCTTATTGATGGTATTATCGCAGACCCTGAGGATATCCCCAAAATGCTCGGCGACTTCCAGTCCACCCTCACCGGTATTGGCGGTTGGATCGGAGAAGTCAGAAGCCAGGCCGTTGGTCTTGACTATATGAGCTTCCTTCCTGTAGATGCAGAGGTAGTTAATAAGAAGTCAACCGTTTGGGACGTTCTTTACGGACTTTTCGCAAACTTCTTCCTTTCCTACACCAAGGATTACAGTGCAATCGGAACTCTTGGCACCGCTAATGAGGAATGGGAAACCGTTGAGGTTTGGGTTAGCCGTGGTAGAGAATGGTGCGAAATCCTTAAAGACCTTATCGATAGTGATTTCACAAAACAGCACCAGGTCAACATCGACCTTAACATTCTCCCCGCAGGTATGATCGGTGCAGCTTCTGGTCCTCTGCTTCTTGCTATCAACGCAGGAACTGAGCCCGATGTTGTTGTCGGCGTAGGATCTGATATTCCTATCGACTATGCTATCCGTGGCGCAATGTATGACATTTCCAAGTTCGATGATTTTGAAGAGGTTAAAAAGACCTACTTTGAAGAAGGCTTCGTTCAGGTACGATATGAGGGCGGCACATACGCTCTTCCTGAAACCATCGGCTTTAAAGCAGGCTTTATTCGTACCGATATCTTTGATCAGATCGGACTTAAGGTTCCTGACACATGGCAGGAATACCGTGACGATATTCTTCCTAAGCTTTATGCTTACAACATGCAGGGCGACGTTCCTGACTGGATGGGCGTATTCATCTATCAGGCAGGCGGCCGTTACTACTCCGACCACGTTTACTCGGCAGAGCTTGACACTCCCGAGGCAATGGCAGGTGTAGAACTGCAGACCAAGTTCTTTACTGACTATGGCGTTCCCATTTCAATCAGCCAGCTTAACCGTTTCCGTTCGGGCGAAGTTCCCATTCTTTTCCAGACCTTTGCATTCTATCAGCAGCTTGCATTCTCTGCTCCTGAGCTTACAGGTAAATGGAAAATGATTCCTATTCTCGGAACCGAGCGCGTTGACGAAAACGGAAAGAAATTCGTTGACAGAACCTCCGGTGACTTCCAGGGCTCCTGTACAGTTATGCTCGGCTCTATCGAAGAAGAAAAGAAAGATGCAGCTTGGGAATTTATGAAATGGTATACAGGTGCAGAGGCTCAGTCGAGCTACGCTTCGAGAATTGAGTCCACCCTCGGTATCCAGTCCCGTTGGCTCCCTGCTAACAAAGAGGCATTCTATCGTCTGCCTTGGACCACTCAGGAGCTCGAGGTTATCAACTCTTCTCTTGACTGGGCAAAGGAAATTCCTATGGGCCTTGGAACCTATCTTTCAGGTCGTGTTATCTCTAACGCACGTAACAGAATTATTGTTACCCGTGAACACACAGTTCGTGAGGCTATGGAACAGGCTGACGAGGAGCTCGACGTAGAGATGAGAAGAAAACAGCTTCTCTATCGAGTAAACCTCGAGGGCAAGGAACTAAAGTCTGCCGAACCGGATATTAAGTAAGCATATTAAATGGAGGTCATTATGGCTACAGCAACAATAGCAGAAAAAACTTCCAAAAAACGCCTCTTCCCCGCGAAGAAAAAGAAGTATAAGAGCGGTGCCGTTGGCTCATTCAGCGGCACATTAACCGCAATTATCTTCTTCTTACCGTTTTTTACGTTGTTTTGTATATTTACAATAGGTCCGGTTGTCTATTCGGCTTTCTACAGTGTCACAAACTTTGACCTTGTACGTGATCCGGAATTTGTCGGACTCAATAACTTCAGAGATCTCCTACTGGACGATCCTCTGTTCTTACAGGCCGTTAAGGTTACCTTCTCGTTTGCACTTATCGCAGGCCCCGCAGGATACATTATGTCCTTCGTTATGGCTTGGGTGCTCAACGATATGAGAGGAAGAAAGCTCCTCGCACTCGCATTCTATGCACCGTCTATTTGTAGCGGTACAGCGATGTCGGTTGTTTGGGGTTACCTCTTCTCACCTGACCGTTACGGTCTTATCAACAACGCACTTACCAATATGGGTATTATAAGCAGTCCTATTCTTTGGACTTCGGACCCTGACACCATTTTCCCTTGCTGTCTGCTTATTCAGATCTGGATGAGTATGGGTACCGGATTCCTCGTCTTTATGGCAGGTCTTCAGAATCAGGACAGAGAGCTTATCGAGGCAGGTTCACTTGATGGTATCAGCTCGAGATTCCAAGAGCTTTACTACATCACCCTTCCTCAGATGAAGCCTCAGCTTCTGTTCGGTGCTGTTAATACAATTTCAAGCTCCTTCAGTGTATTCGGTGTTATCTCCTCCTTTGCAGGACACCCCACCCCCAACTATGTTGCTCATACACTGATCGCGCACATGAATGACTACGCTTTCACAAGATTTGAGATGGGCTACGGAATGGCAATCGCTCTCATACTATTTGTCATTACATATATGGCAAGTAGACTCTGTATGTGGATGCTAATGGATAAGGACGACGAATAGTCCGCCATCTCAAAAGTAAATTAAAGAAAGGAAAGTAGTAGAATGGCATTAGTTAGAAAAGGTCTGCATATTAGACTCGGTAAAAAAGGCTATCTGCAGATTTCATTCAGCCGCGTAATGCTGTATTTGTTCATTTTACTTTTAGTATGCTTTACATCATTACCGCTTATCTATGTTATAACAACTGCGTTTAAGCCCATTGATGAGCTTTTGAAATTCCCTCCGCAGTTCTTCTTTAAAAAGCCAACGCTCAATAACTTCAGGGATCTCGTTCTTGCTGCAAACAGTGCAACCGTTCCCTTCCTTAGAAGTATTGCAAACAGCGTTGTTGTCGTTGTTAGCGCCGTTTTCTCCTCGGTTTTCGTATCGTCTCTCGGTGCATACTCCGTTGCGAAAATGGATCTTCCTTACAAGAAGCAAATTATGAAGCTGGTAGTTGCAGCTCTTGCGTTCCCCGCTTCGACCTCAATTCCTACATACCTTATTATTAAGGGTCTTGGAATGCTCAACACCTATTGGGCACTTATCCTGCCTCCTCTGGGCTCTGCGTTTAACTTCTTTATGATGAGACAGTTCTGTTCGCAGATTCCTAACCCGCTTCTTGAAGCCGCAAGAATTGACGGTGCAAACGAGCTTAGAATTTTCGTAAGCATCGTTTTCCCCTTCCTTGCTCCCGCATGGGCAACCCTTATCGTTTTCTGCTTCACTTCAGTTTGGAACGACTCTACAGGTCCTGTTTACTACATCACAAATGAAGCTATGAGAACACTTCCTGTTGCAATCAGTGCAATCGGCGGCTCACTTGCTCGTCAGGGTGCTATGGCGGCAGCCAGCTTAATTATGACGGCACCTACCGTTATCATCTACACCGCACTCCAGAGCCGTGTTATTGAAACCATGGCACACAGCGGAATTAAATAAGATAGGAGAAGGACAGAATGAAAAAGTTTTTACGCTCGGCAATTGTCACAATCGTGCTGGCGGCTTTTCTGGTAGTACCGGCGTCTGCCTTCAACTATTGGGATAGCGGCTACATTCTCGCCCCCGACGGCAAAACGAGAATGGCAATGCCTAAGCCTTATACAGTAGAAAAGGTTATCACTGAAATCAAGGGTTCGGAAACCACCACCCTTCGTAACGCTAACGACCTTTTCCTCGCTCCCAGTGGCGACTATTACATAGCCGACACCGGTAACAGAAGAATCGTTCGTCTTAACGGGAACTTCGAGTATGTCGCTGAATATAACAATGACGATAACTTTATTTCTCCCGAAGGTATTTACGTTTCTGAACAAGGCGATATGTACGTAGCAGACGCATCGGCATCTAAAATTGTTCACATGGATCCCGATGGTGCATGGGTTGAAGATTTTGTACTTCCCGTATCCGATCTGCTTTACAATGTAACATCTTTTACTCCGACTAAGGTTGGAATCAACCCCGTTAACAACTATATGTATGTTATTCAGGGTAAACAGTTTATGACTATCGACGCAGCTAACAAATTTAAGGGCTACGTTGGTGCTAACAAGGTTGGCTTTAACCTTCTTAACTTCCTTATGCGTACCTTCGCAACAGATGAGCAGAAGGACCAGATGAAACAGGTTGAGCCTGAGGTTTATTACAACTTCTGCGTTGCAAACGGCGGTAAAATTTATGCTACCGGTGCAGAGGAAGGTAAGGCCATTACTCTTATGAACACTGTTGGTACAAATACCTATCCCAATGGTTCTTACGGCGAAACCGTATACGAGGATGATGGTAAAGCATGGCCTCCAGTTTTTGTTGATATTTGCGCTGATGAAAACGAATTCATCACCGTTATCGAGAAAAACACTCGTTGCATTTATCAGTATGATAACAAGGGAAATCTTCTCTGCATCTTCGGTGGTACCGGTGAGACAGACGGATATTTCACCTATCCCACATCTATAGTTTATGGTGGTAATGGAAAACTTGTTGCTCTTGACGGCAGCCTTGGTAAAATCCAGGTCTTTGAGCCTACAGAATTTATCAAAACTGTTCAGAAGGCAATCGTTGAGTATTCTAAGGGTAACTATGTTGAGTCCTTAGAGCTCTGGACAGAGATTAAAGAGAGTAACGCAAGCTACACCCTCGCTCGTGAGTTTATCGGAAAGATTCAGATGAAGCAGGGCGAGTATGCAGAAGTTCTTGACGACTTTAAGACAAGTGGAAACAAAGCTTCCTATGGTAAAGCATTTGAGCAGCTCCGCTATGCATTCGTTCAGGATTACTTCTATTTCATTATTGCTGGCGCAGTAGTAGCCATTGTTGCCCTTGTTATTCTGATGCATAGATTCAGAAAATACGTTCGCAAGATTAAAAAAGAATTCTGGGATAAATTGGAGGGATAGAATATGAAATGGCTTAAATATTTCATCTTGGTTCTGTTCAATCCTGTTGATACATTTTATCTCATAAAGAAGGACAGAAAGCAGCTCTCAAAACTCGCAATACTTGCAGTTCTCTTTGTAGCTGTTGCACTCAAGATACTTTATGTTTACACAGTAAACTTCACCGTTTCTAAAACCTCTGCAGCAAATGCAAACGCACTTCTTGAAATCGGCGTTATTGTTGTTCCGATTTTACTTTGGGCTATCGCAAGCTACGCTGTTATGACAATTTGTGGCGGTGAATCTACAATTGGCGAGACTATGACAATTTCAATTTACAGCCTTGCCCCCTACATTGTGGCAACTCCCATAATGATAGCGCTTTCACACATTCTTTCGAGATCAGAGCTTGGTTTCTTCAATGCACTGCACGGAATCGTTATCGCTTGGATAGTACTTCTTCTGTTTATCGGCTTTATGCAGAGTAACGGACTTAAGTTCTCTCATGCGATTGGATACTGCCTGCTTTCGATCATTGCCATGGCTCTTATCGCTGTTACATTCCTTCTTGCATTCGGCCTCGGAGCACAGATCGTTAGATTTGTTCAGGAAGTCATTGTAGAAGTTAAATACTTTGTGCGATAGGGAGGGAGAAGAATATGAAAAAGAAGATTATTATCATTGCCACAGCAGTAGTTGTTGCTGCAGCTATCATCTGTGCTTTCGTGTTTGCTCCCAAAACAGTCCTTGACCCCAAGGTAATTGAGGATAATGCACCCAAAGCAACTTCCACAGCAAAATATCTCGATGGTGAGCTCGATTTTTCTGCTGACGGTTTCACCACAGTTGCAACACTCGGAGATAATCAGCTCCTTTATAATGATGACGACTATACCTTAAAGGTAGTCAACACTAAAACAGGAGTTGAGTGGAAAAGTTATATCGACGAAGAGGATTATATCCACAACGCCGATGAAGGTAGAACTGAAAATACAGATTCTGTTGCCAAAAAGCTCAAAAGACTTTTTGTAATGAACTATACAAACTTCGGTGCTATCACAAAGGTAACAAGCGTTAACGAAGAATTTATGGTTGACGTAACTTACAATAAGCTCGAGAACGGTTTTGCTTTAAACGCAGACTTTACCGACACAGGTCTTAGCGTGACGGTTGAGTTCTGGCTCGATGAAAACGGATTTAACGTCCGTATCCCCGCTGAAAAAATCAAGGAAGAAGACAAATACGGTATCGTATCTCTCACTCTGCTTCCCATGTTCGGAAGTACAAATGATCAGGTTGATAACGGCTTCCTCCTGTTCCCCGATGCAATCGGCTCGATTTACAAAATTAAGCCCATTGTTGACAGACAGAGCCCCGTAACCTCGGACATTTACTTCCCTCGTGACTTTAGCCTTGACGACATCAAGGATAACAACCAGCAGGGAATGAAAAATGCTATGATGCCCTTCTTTGGTATCGCTAAAAACAACCATGGTTTTGTTGGATACATCACAGAGGGTGAAATGAACGGTTACATCACAATGAATCCCAGTGGTGTACTGTATAAGGTTAATCGTATGGAGGCATCGGCAAGCTACCGTAAATCCTACACCTACCTCAATCCCTCTGGAAAAGAAGTAACCGAACTTGAGAGAACGCTTTCAGCAGTTGACTTTGCTGTTCACTATTCCTTTGCAAGCGTAGAGGAAGGCAAGAGCATTACATACAGTGATCTTGCTAACGCCCTTCGTTCTTACCTTGATAAAGCCGGAATTCTTAAGAAAACCGACTCTGTAAAGGACGCAAATGTCAGAACCAACCTCCAGATGATTATGGGCGCAGAGGCAGAGAGTATGGTTACAACATACTATCAGGTTATGACCAAGTGTGACGATATCCTTAAAGCTATCGACACTCTTAACGAAAAGGATCGTGCAAACCTCCGCGTTATGCTCCTTGGTTGGCAGTCCTCCGGATATAACATTTATCCCAGTAGCGGCAAGGTAGCCTCCGGCATCGGAAGCATTAAAGAGCTTTCCAAAAAGCTTACCGATATGGGAATTGAAAGCTATCTTGTTGATGACCTCGTTTCTGCAAGCCTTGATTCAGAGTACTTTGAAAAGCAGGGCGACGCAGTTTACAATGAGGCTCAAATTCCTATCACAAATGGTGTTGGTAAAGATTACGTACGTAATCCTTATAAGGAATACAAAAAGTATGTTAACAAGACACTTTCTTCCTACAAGAAGAATTCTGTAGCAGGCGTTGGTTTCGACAAGATCGGTTGGTACGTATTTGATGACGCTCAGAAGAACCTCGGTACAAACCGCCGCGGAACATCTGCAATTTACAGAGGAATGCTTTCCAAGACCAAAGAAGCAGGTATGAAAACCGCAGTACAGAGAGGTAACTCTTACGTACTCAACCTCACCGATTACCTCTACGATCTTCCTCAGTCCGGTTCTAACCACTCTATTATGGATGAATATGTTCCTTTCTATCAGATGGTTGTTCACGGCTACATTCCTTATAGCCTTGATATTCCCGGAAACATGTCTATCGACTATGATGTTGAAAAACTTAAATGGATCGAAACAGGCGCAGAGCCCACCTTCCTTCTTACCGAAGAAATGAGTGAAAAGTTTAAGGATTCCAAGGTTGAAAACGCATTCTCCACCGAGATCCTCAACTGGTTTGACGATGTCGCAGAGATCACCTCTGAATTCAACACCAAGCTCGCATTTACCGGAAATAGCACCATCGCAGAGCACACCAAGCTTCAGGGTGACGTTTACAGACTTACCTATTCCAATGGAAGCAAGGTATACGTAAACTACACTAATAAACAAGTAACCGTCGACAATGTAACCGTCAAGGCAGTTGACTACGCAGTAGTAGGCGCCGACGGAAAAGTTGTTGCGTAGAAAGGAGAAAAACAATGGCTGAAAAAGTAAATAAACCTACAAAGTCCGCTGCCAAAAAGTTTTGGAGCTTAAAGCGAAAAGAGTCTATGAACGGCTATTTGTTCATTCTCCCTTGGCTTATCGGAACCGCACTCTTGTTTGTGTTCCCGATTTGGCGTTCACTTTCAATCAGTTTCTCCACAATCACTGATATTACAACCTATGAGTTAGAGTGGGCCGGCTTAGAGCATTATAGAAAGGCTCTCACCGGTGACGCAAACTACATCAGTTACTATCTCAGAAACGTTGTCGGACTTCTTGAAACTGTTCCTTTTGTTAACGTTTTCTCGCTGCTTATTGCAGTTATGCTTAACCGTAAATTTAAAGGTAGAACAGTTTTCAGAGCAATCTTCTTCCTGCCCGTTATTCTCGGTGCCGGCTTCGCTATGAAGCAGCTTATGAATCAGGGTGTTGACCAGGAAGCTATGTCAACCGTAAAAGAGGTTCTTATTCCTCGTGAGGTTGCTATCTACTTGGGTCAGGAAGCAACTCAGGCAATTTCCACATTCCTTGATCTTATCAGTACGATTCTTTGGAAATGCGGTGTTCCCATTGTTATTTACTTGGCGGGTCTTCAGGGCGTTCCCTCAACACTTTATGAGGCCGCAAAAGTTGACGCTGCAAGTGAATGGGAAATGTTCTGGCTTATCACCCTGCCTATGATCACTCCTATGATGCTCTTAAACTTTGTTTACACAGTTATCGACAGCTTCAACGATTCTGAAAATGTTATGCTGTGGTACATAAACGAAGCAAGCTTCAGCGATATGAGATTTGAGTACGCATCGGCAATGGGATGGTTGTTCTTCATTTGGATTATTGTTCTGATCGGCGTTATCTTCCTTATAATGCGTCCGTTCGTCAATAAGGTAAAAGATAGGTAAGGAGGGGATAACTATGGAAATGATTAGAAAAATTAAAGCAAAACTTCCTACCAAGGACGACATTCTTAGAGTTTATAAGAAATCACCCGTTAAATTCGTTGACCTTTTCGTATGGGGAATGCTTCTTCTTATGGCATTCGTTTTCCTGTACCCCTTCATTCACATGATTACAACGTCATTCAAGAGCTATAGTGACCTTCTTAACGTTACTATCAAGTGGCTTCCTAAGAATCCCAGCTTCCAGAATTACGCTGTTGCACTTAAGGTTATGCGCCTTGGAAATACACTTCCTAACTCTCTTATCGTAACCGTTCTTACAACAATCGGTCACGTATTTGTGTGTTCGTTTATTGCATATGGATTCTCGAGATTTGATTTTCCCTTAAGGGGCACTCTGTTTGGAATAGTTATTCTTTCGATTCTTGTTCCTATTCAGACAATCATTATCCCGATGTACACCACCTATGCAAACCTTTCCTTCTCGGTAGGTGAATACACCTTCGAGATGTTAGGAACATACTGGCCTCTTATTTTCCCCTGCTTCTTAGGATATGGACTTAAAGGCGGTCTGTTTATATTCCTTTATAGGCAGTACTTCCTCGGAATTCCTAAAGCGCTTGAAGAAGCTGCAACCATCGACGGTTGCGGACCCGTAAAAACCTTCTTCAAGATCGCATTTCCCTCCGCAGGCTCAACAACCATCGTTTGTATTGTTCTTTCGATGGTATGGCACTGGAACGATTACTATGAGCCCAGCCTTTACCTCAATGAGTATGACCAGCAGCTTCTTCCTCAGATCGTTGCTTCTCTTAAAGCACTCGTTAACGATATGCAGAGAACAATGCTCGACGGCGGCGGCGATACTACTATGAGCGATATTCTGTACCACGAAGGTACAGTTATGGCAGGTACCTTCTTCTCAATGATTCCTCCTATGGCAGGATATCTTATTCTTCAGAGAAAATTTATGGAAGGTATCGAGCACAGTGGTCTTACAGGTATGTAAGCTACAAAATGCTTTTCAAAAGCTACAAAGAAAGCAGAAACAAACCCTTGGGTTTGTTTCTGCTTTTGTTTTTTTATGCGGTATTTCTATTGCAAAAGGGCGAAAAAATGTTATAATATAAATAAGTGTTGTTTGAAATAAAAAGGTGGTGACGGAGAAAATGAAAATATGCTTTTACACCCTTGGATGCAAGGTGAATCAGTATGAATCGCAGGCTCTTTGTGAAGAACTAAAAAAGCGTGGACACGAGATAGTTTCCACAAGAGATAAGGCCGATGCATGCGTTATCAATTCCTGCACAGTTACCAAAACGGGCGACAATAAAAGCAAAAAAGCCGCCCGTCACCTTAAAAATAAAAACCCCGACTCCATCGTCGCCTTAATCGGATGCTTTCCTCAAGCGTTTCCCAGCGAGGCAGAGAAAATCGAGGAAGTCGATATCGTTATAGGCAATAAGGATAAAAATAGGGTTGTCGAGCTTTTAGAGGAGTGCTTTGAAAAGAGAGGGAAGGTTTCTGCCGTAATCGAGCACCCCAAAACCGCAGAAATTGAAAAAATGTCAATTTCGTCGTTTGACGAAAGAACACGTGCTTTTTTAAAAATTCAGGACGGCTGCAACCGCTTTTGCAGCTATTGCATAATCCCTAAGGCAAGAGGCCGCATTTGCTCTAAGCCTATAGATGACATTAAAACCGAGGTAGAAACCCTCGTTTCTAACGGATACAGCGAAATAGTTTTGGTGGGAATTGACCTTTCGTCTTATGGTAAGGAGTTTAATTTTACCTTGACCGACGCCGTTGAGGCTGTTTCTAAAGTAAAAGGTGTTCAGAGGATTCGTCTTGGAAGCTTAGAGCCTGAAATTATTTCAGATACCGATATAAAAAGACTCTCTCAGCTTGAGAATTTTTGTCCGCAATTTCACCTTTCGCTTCAAAGCGGTTGCGATAAAACCCTAAAGGATATGAATAGGCATTATACCTCTGACGAATATAGGCAGATAGTCAAAAAGCTGCGCGCCGCTTTCCCCGAAATGTCAGTAACCACCGATGTTATGGTCGGCTTTGCAGATGAAAGTGATGAGGACTTTAAGGAATCTCTTGATTTTGTCAGCGAGATGAGATTTTTAAAGGTGCACGTTTTTCCCTATTCTATAAGAGAGGGCACACGTGCGGCCGAGTTTAAAAATCAGATCTCCCCTTCGGTGAAAAAAGAGCGAGCTCACCTAATGCAGGAGAAAACCGAGCAGATAAGAAAAGAAATTCTTAAAGAAAATATCGGTAGAGAATGTGAAATTCTTATAGAAGGCAGGGAAAAGGGCGAACTTTCTATAGGCTACACCAAGGATTATGTTCCCGTCTTTGTTGAAAGCTGCAATGTTCCTGAGGGCAGCCTTATAAACGTTAAAATTATCGGTATACACGGCGACGGCTGCATCGCTAAAGTTTCGGAGGAATAATATGAACAAAACCAGATCCATTTTAAAAAGGTATTCACTTCTTCGCGAATATAACGTTCTTTCTAACGTTAAGGTTAACGTCGGAGGGCAGGAGCACATTTTTGACGAAATGATGATAGGCCATTTTGGCATCCTTTGTCTTACAACCTTTAAGGGCAAGGGTGAGCTTTTCGGAAACGAGGGCGACGAGCATTTTATTACCCTTTATAAAAACAAAACCGAAAGAAAAGAGGTCCCTAACCTTATAAAGAAATCCTTAAAGGACGAGGAAGTTTTAAGAAAAATTCTTTCGGATAATAAAATTTATAGCATTAAAATTGAAAAGGGAATTGTGGCAGAGCATAGACTTTGCCTTCCTATGATTCCGAGCGACAAGGTTCCCGTTTTTACTCCCGAAACCTTAAAGAAGCATCTTAACTGTGGAAAATACGATATTGACTATAAAATAAATGTAGGCGCAATACTCAGCGCCATTGAGAATGCAAAATAAGAGGATAGAGGCGAAAGCAAAGTGAAAAAAGCATTTGTAATTATACTGTGCAAAATTCTAACACGAATTGGAAAGCTTATAGGAAAGGGAAGCAGCCTCCCCGGCAAAATTGCCCTTAAAATCTGCCCTGATATTTTGGGTAGGGTAAAGCTCTGTAACCATGTAATCGCAGTAACGGGCAGTAACGGTAAAACCTCAACGGTTGAGCTTATCGCTCACGTGCTTTCCGATTGCGGCTATAAGGTTGCCTATAATAAGGAAGGCTCAAATCAGATTGAAGGTGTCACAACTCTCGTTTTAAACGACTGTACCCTTTCGGGAAAGGTTCGCTCCGAGGTGCTCATTATTGAGAGTGATGAGCGTTTTGCTCGCTACACCTTCTCCCATTTCGCTCCCACCCTCTATGTTGCAACCAATCTTTACAGAGATCAGCTTTCTCGAAACGGACACAGTGAAATGGTTTTTGATTGCATCCTCGATAGCATCAAAAGTCAGGAAACAACCCTCGTTTTGAATGCCGATGACCCACTTGTTTCCCTTTTCGCTAAAGACCATCCTAAAACCGTGTACTTCGGTGTTGAGAAAAATAGTCTTTCTAAAGAAACAAACGATAGTATTTATAATGATGGCGCATTTTGTCCCAACTGTAAAGAGCCTATGCAGTATGATTACTATCACTATGCACATATCGGCTCATACCACTGTGCCGCTTGCGGCCATAAAAGGCAGGACCCCGAGTACAAAGTAAGTAGCCTTGACCTTGAAAACGGCAACATCACAGTAAACGGCAAGTATAACATATCGCTTTTCTTAAAGAGTATTTACAACGTTTACAATAGCCTTGCCGCCTTTGCGGTTGCCGATCTCATCGGAGCAGACGCCGAGAAGGCTGCCGCTTCAATCAGCAATTACGTTCTTAAAAACGGTAGACTCACTTGTTTTAAAACGGGCGAGCGCCGTGGCGTGCTTTTAACTTCAAAGCACGAAAATTCGGTAAGCTATAATCAATCTATCGAGCTTGCCACAAGCGCAAAAGAGCCCACAACCGTTGTGATTATCGTTGATGCTATCAGCCGCAAGTATTTTACCGGCGAAATTTCCTGGCTCTGGGATATTGATTTCGAAAAATTAAATAGCCCTAACGTCAAGGAAATCATCTTAGCAGGTCGCTATGCTTATGACCTTGCAAACCGCTTTGAGTACACCGATATTTCTAAAGATAAAATCAAACTTGTATATAACACCCAAGACCTTAGTGCAGAGCTTTCTCACGGCAGTGGCGATGTCATAGTTATAACCTGCTTCTCGGATAGAGACAAGCTTCTTTCTCAGGTCGAAACCCTGTCGCCCGAAGAATGCGAACTGCCGTTTTAGAGGAAAGGAGAATAATATGAAAATCAAAATTCTATATTTGTATCCCGACCTTATGAATCTTTATGGCAGTAGCGGAAATATAAGATGCTTAGAGCGTCACATAGAGGCCGCAGGCGGAGAGGTTGAGGTTGCGCGCGCTACAGTTGGCGATGAAATTGACTTTTCGGACATTGATTTTGTATATATGGGCGCGGGCACAGAGAAAAGCCGCCTTCGTGCGCTATCTGATTTACTTACCCATAGAGAAAAACTCGAAAACTACCTTAATGACGGCGGACTTGCCCTTTTCTGCGGCAACAGTTTTGAGATTTTAGGTAAAAAAATAAAAACCCTCGCAGGAGAAAATATCGAATGCCTTAATTTTTTTGACTTTGAAACCTTCGAGGAAAAGCGCCGAGTGGTTGTTGACACGATTTGCGATTGCCGATTTGTAGATGGCGAAATTATCGGCTTTATGAATAAGCAGAGCCGTACAAGTATTGTTGCAACTCCCCTTTTCAGAGTTATTAAGGGTGCAGGCAATGCTCCCGACAGAAATGATGAGGGAATAGCATTTAAGGGCCTTTTCGCGACACAGCTTTCAGGACCAATCTTAGTTAGGAACCCACATCTTCGTGCCTTTATGGAAAAGAAAATTTACGAGAAAAAGGGACTTTCTCTTTCTCCCGTCAGCTTCGCAAACGAGGAAAGAGCGTACGCCGAAAGTCTTGCAGGCCTTAAGAAATAGGAGAAAAATATGGGTATTAAAGCACAGGATATCGAATTTAAAAAGCAAAAGCTCAGTGAAATAGAGTGCTTTGTTCTTGATATGGACGGCACAATTTATCTCGGAAACAATCTTTTCCCTTTCACTCCCAAATTTTTAGAAACCGTAAAAAAAGTTGGCAAAAGCTACCGCTTTTTCACGAATAATTCCTCGAGAAATGCCAAAATGTATGCCGATAAGCTCAAAAAAATGGGCATCGAGGGCGTAGGGGATAACGACGTTGGAATTTCGAATGAGGTCGCTATTCGCTATATCGAGAAAAATTACAAAAACCCCCGAGCATTCGT
>JAZRHT010000187.1:0-2523 GCA_045644905.1 Oscillospiraceae bacterium | reverse complement strand
GAAGTGAGTAAAGAACGGAAAGCACAGCGAAAACAAAGCCTACAATTGCGATAGCCATTCCTGCGATAACCTTGCCAAGAGGAACCTTTTTCTCAGGCTCGTATGCGATAGAAACGGGCTGAGGCACGGTGTAAACGGGAGCCTGCGGCATAGGCTGAGGTGCGGTGTAAACGGGAGGCTCAGGCATGGGAGCGGGAGCAGGGATAGTTTCGGGCATAGGAGCGGAAACTACCTCGGGAGCCTTCTCTACCATGGGAGTGCCACATTTAGAGCAGAAATTAGTGGGTGTTTCAGATGTGTTTTGGCAGTTAGGACAAATAAACATAGCCTTTTCTCCTTTATATTATGATAAAGCTGTGATTAATTTCCGGAAGGAATGCCGCTTGTGATGGTCTTCCAATTAGCCTGGAATTCCTCATCGTCCATTTTAAGAACATTGATTCCAAGAATGATTCCCTTTACCATATTGATGATGCCGATGACACCAAAGGTTATAACGCCGAGAACGATTCTTGCGATTCCTGTGCCTACATTGCCCTGCATAAAGCAAGGAACACCATAGGAATTGAAGATAATGCACATAATACCGAAAACTACTTTGTTCATAATAATACCTCCAATAAAATTTGGTAATTATATTATATAAAACCGTAAAAAATATGTCAATATTTCTGCAACATTTATAAAGGCTGAAGGCTTTTTGCGGCAGAAAAAAGCCCCCCTCAAACGAGGGAGGCTAAATGTTTTTATTACATTTCAGCTATTAAAGCAAGAAATCCGAGTCCCAGCGAAACTGCTGAGAGAATAACTCCGATAAGACCTAAGATTTTTCCTGTTTTAGCCATAGCGGATGTACTTCCTGCGTTTACAGCGCCTTTGGAAAGAATAAGTCCAACAAGCGAGAGGGGGAATCCGAAGAATCCGCCGTATGCAAAGGACATGCCAAATGCAATCTCGGCATCCTCGCCGATGGTTGCGAGGGTTACAAGCAATGCGATTGCGGCAAAGAAAATTCCTGCGATTGCGATAGCCATTCCTGCGATAACCTTGCCAAGAGGAACCTTTTTCTCAGGCTCGTAAGCGATGGAAATAGGCTGAGGAACTGTGAAAGCAGGAGCCTGCGGCATAGGCTGAGGTGCGGTGTAAACGGGAGGCTCAGGCATGGGAGCGGGAGCGGGGATTGTTTCGGGTGCGGGAGCAGCCGCTGCAACAACCTCGGGAGCTTTCTCTACCATAGGAGTTCCGCATTTAGAGCAGAAATTTGAGGGTGTATCAGATGTGTTTTGGCAGTTAGGACAGATGTACATAAAAATACCTCCTAATATTTGTTAATTATATTATATAGAATAATAAAAAGTCTGTCAACGAAATTATAATAGACCGAGACCCTTTATTCTTTCCCTTTAACTTCGCCTTTTGCCCAGCCGTCAATACCTGAGCGAACAAGTGCGCCGAAAATCTTTTCGGTAACACCGGGGTTTTCTATTTCCATTTCGGCGAGCTTTTCTTTCATAGTCTGTCGCAGGGTCACGCCGTCGGCAGGGCATCGGCTTTTGACTATCGGTAAGTCGAGTCTTTCTGCCGCCGCCTTGATTTCGCTTTCGGGGGTGTAGATAAGCGGCCTTATCATAAAAATATCCTTGCGAGAAAGATAGGTAACGGGCGAAAAGCACCCAAGCCTACCCTCTGAAAAGAGGTTCATCATAAAGGTTTCGACAACGTCGTTATAATGATGCCCGAGCGCCAGCTTTTTGCAGCCAAGCTCGTTGCAGGCGTCGTGCAAAGCGCCGCGGCGCATTCTTGCACAAAGGCTGCAGGGGCTTTTCTCCTTTCGCTCGTCGAAAACGATTTCGCCTATGTGGGTTCTCTTTATAGTTAAAGGAACATTTATCTCCTCGCAGAGCTTTTCTATGGGGGTATAGTCGGTTTGTATTCCGCTAAATTGAGGGTCTAAAATTATGGCATAAAGCTCAAATTTATTAGGATAGAACCTTCTAAGCGCCGCAAGAGCGCAAAGAAGCAAGACGGAATCTTTACCGCCCGAAACTCCGACGGCGATTTTGTCCCCGTCCTCTATCATATTGTAATCGTCAACGGCGCGACGAAGGTATGACAGCATTCTCTGCATAAATTTTCCTCTCTTAGCTAACAATTTATAATGCTATTATAATGTGAAAATGGCTTTAAGTCAACGAAAATCGGCATTTTAAAAAACTTTTCAAAAAATGAAATGAAAAATGAGAAACAAAGAGAAATGGAGCAAAATAGAGAGAAAATGAGAGAATGAGGGATATATATTGAAAATTTCGGTAAAAAGGTGTTGACTTTGTTTTTTGGGTGGTGTATAATAGCAAAGCACTTTAAATTGCGGCCAACCCGTTAGGCCGAAAAGAAGTAAATTAAGGGCAGAAATGCCAAATATAAACGGAGGTTATTACTATGTCAACTTTTATGCCTAAAAGTTCTGATATCGTGCGTAACTGGTATGTTATCGATGCAGAAGGTAAAAGTCGGAGGCCAAGC
>JAZRHT010000186.1:0-2865 GCA_045644905.1 Oscillospiraceae bacterium | reverse complement strand
TGCTTAACTGTTTCGGGGTTAAGGCCGGGGCTTACGATGAATTTTGCGCCGCATTTCATTGCGGTGTCTGCCTGCTCGGTTGTGAGGACAGTACCTGCACCGATGAGCATTTCGGGATATGCCTCGCTCATAGCACGGATAGCTTCGGGTGCTGCTGCGGTTCTGAATGTAATCTCTGCGCAGGGCATTCCGCCTTCAACAAGAGCCTTTGCGAGAGGAACAGCGTCCTCTACTCTGTCGATCTTGATAACGGGAATAACTCCCATTTCGCCGATCTGCTGAAGCATTTTTTCCATATACTTTCACCTCTTATGAATTTTGCCCCCAAATGGAGCATTGTATCAAAATTACGGTTATATTGTAGCAAATTAGTAGTAAAAGGTCAAGGTGTTTTCTTAAAGATTATACCCCAATTTAAATTATTTATTTTTCAAAATTGCAGTTCCGCTTCGCTCATATGTTAGTTTTTCGTTTTCAACTGCAATAGCACCATTCACAATAACATATTTCATTCCAATAGGGGCTTTTTTAGGCTCCAAGAATGTAGACTGACTGCTGAAATTCTCGCCATCAAAAACCACAATATCGGCGCAATACCCCTCTTTTAAAACGCCTCTGTCGTTTAAGCCGAGAGTTTGCGCGGTAAGAGAGGTGGCCTTTCTTATCATCCTTGAAAGCGGCATAATTTTATTTTCGCGTACAGTCTGGAAATACTGCGAGAATGCCGCAAAGCTTCGAGGGTGCGGAGTTTCTCTGCAGGTGTAATCTCTTGCGACACCGTCACTTCCCACGCTGACATAATCCTTCTGCATAATGTATTTTACATCTTCCTCATTTATCGAAAAGTAGTTACAACAAGCATCTCCCTGAGTGTCTAAAATAAGCTTGCAAACGGTGTCAACAGGGCTAAGACCCAATTTCTTTGCAATCTCGCTTATAAACTTACCCTCATACTCGGGATAGCCTTTGCAGATAAGCGCCATAACGCAGTCGGGGCCGCCACGATTTTCCATTTCCTTTGCGATACCCTCTTCAATATCGCCCTCTCGAGCGGCAACTCGCTCGCACAGCATTTTAGCGCCGCCCTCGTGCGCCCAATGCGGAACTAAAACCGAAAGTCCAGTGCAGGTTGCGGTAAAGGGATACTGATCGCAGGTTACGTTTATGCCGTTTTTGCGGGCATTTTCTATTTTCTCTACAAGCTCGGGAGCCTTGCCCCACTGAGCCTTGCCCATAAGCTTAAGATGGGAAATTTCGAGGTGCACCCCTGATTTTTCGGCAATTTCCAAAACCTCGTCCACCGCCTCGAAGATGCGAGGTCCTTCGCTTCGCATATGCACCGACAGAATTGCATTGTACTTTGCAAGAACCTTAGCAAGAGCAATGAGTTCTTCTTTTTTTGAAAATGCGCTGGGCGGATAGATAAGACCAATGCTCATTCCGAAAGCGCCACGCTGCAGTTCTCTCTCCAAAAGGTCGCAGAGTGCCTGCATTTCCTTCTCGTCGGGATCTCGATTTACATAGCCCATAACAGCAATTCGAAGGTTGCTGTGACCGACAAGACCGCCTATATTATTTACATATTTTACCTCGTTTACTGCCTTGGCATAGTCCGAAACCGAATCATAACCCTTAGCACCAAAGTGATGCTTGCAGTAATCCTCAGTTTCGCTTTGATGCTCGGAAAGTGACGGAAAGAGGGCCTCGCCGCAGTTGCCTACAATCTCGGTTGTAACACCTTGGCGCACCTGACATTCCGCGTTTCTGTTTCTAAAAGGAACCTGATCAGAATGCGAATGAATATCTATAAAACCGGGGGCAACGCACAAGCCGTTTGCACGGATTTCCTTTTTTGCCTCTTTATTTTCGCCTGAAATTTCGGCGATTTTACCGTCCTTTATATAGACGTTTGCACAAATTGGCTCGTTTCCAAGCCCGTCAAAAACGCTTCCACCAATAATTTTCAAATCGTACATTTAGGTTTCCTCTTTTCATAGGATAGCTTATGTCTTGATTATAACAAATGATATATATACAGTCAATGAAAACCGCCGCCTTAAATAAATTAAGGCGGCGGAAAGTCAAATATACTTAGTTAAGCTTAGGAAGGCTTGCGGCAGCAACAGACTGACCGACTCTTCTTGAGCTTTCATCGGGGATGTGAAGCTGAATCTTTTTAGAAAGCTCGGGGAACTCTTTATCGAGAACCTCCTGAGCGCGCTCTAAGAGGATAACTCCGCCCTCTCCCGAGGTAACACGACCCATAATGAGAACGTGTTTAATATCGTAAAACTCTGTGTAGAATGCAATAGCATAGCCAAAATATGCGCCGATTGTGTCATAAATAGCGGCGGCACGCTCGTCGCCCTCTTTCATAAGACCCTGAACAACCTTGAGCTTTTCTGCGGGGGAAAGGTTTTCCTGGAGCTCAATTCCTGCATAGGGAGCGAGCTTTATAACACCGTCCTGCGAGAAATATTTAACTCCGCAGCCGTAGTCACCCGACCATTCGTCAACCATTGCATTTTCACAAAAATCAACGGGAACGAAAGCGAGCTCATTAAGCCAGCCTGTAATATTGCCGTCAATATCAACGTATCCGCCTGCCTCGCTTGTGCCCATAGCAACACCGAGAACGCCATTGTCATTTAAGTCCATAGCGCCTGCAAGGGCGGTAACATCGCCGTCATTAGCGACCTCAACGGGAATATTTTCGCCAATCTCTTTTGCAACGTCAAGATACATATTCTTGACCTTTTTATCGAAATCTTCATCATTAACTTTAAGGAAAAGCGAAGCGACCATTATGCGATTGTCAACGTAAACACCTGCGCTGGAAACACCGATAGCGTCAACTCTCGGCAT
>JAZRHT010000185.1:0-2742 GCA_045644905.1 Oscillospiraceae bacterium | reverse complement strand
GCGCAAGCATACGTCCCCTACCCTGACGGTGTCCTCGACTATGTCACGGGTTGTGCCTGCAATATCGGTTACAATGCTCTTTTCGTAGCCCGAAAGCAAATTCATTATAGTCGATTTTCCGACGTTGGGCGAGCCGACAATGGCGGTGTCAACGCCAGACGAGATAACTCTGCCTTTGTCAAAGCCCTCAAGTAATGCGTCGAGTCGGGCTAAAATTGATTCGAGGGTTTTGAGTAATGTTTCACGTGAAACATCTACAATGTCCTCGTCGGGATAATCGCAGTATGCCGAAATTTCGCCTAAGAGGGTTATTATCTTGGAGCGAATCTCTTCACTTTCTCGATTTAGCCTGCCTTCGCTGACGGCAAGGGCGGCTTTGGCCTCCTCCTTGCCTCGAGCAGAGATAAGCGAGGTGACCGCCTCGGCCTGCGAAAGCGACATTTTTCCGTTTTGGAATGCTCGCTTTGTAAATTCGCCTGCCTCTGCAAGACGAGCGCCGTTTTCTAAAACCGCGCGCAGAAGTCTTTTGGTTATGTAAAGTCCACCGTGAACGGTTATCTCAACAACATCCTCACCGGTGTAGCTTTTGGGCGCGCGGAAAACAAGTGCAACGGCGGTGTCAAACTGACCCTCGCTGTCAAAAACGCAGCCATAGTGCGCTCTGTAGCCCATGCTGTCGCAAAGGCTTTTTTCAGATTGCGCCTTAAAAACTCGGTCAGCAACTAAAAGGGCGTCCTTGCCCGAAATGCGCACCATTCCCACAGCGGCGGCGGTAGATGCCGTTGAGATGGCGGCTATAGTTTCTCTCATTTGATTCATGAAGTTTACCTCAATATAAAATAATATACCTTTTTTCTTTATAAATCCCTCCACCAACGCTGCGCGTCGGTCCCTTCTCGTTACGACTCGGTCACCTCGCGGCTCTGACAGTCCACTGGACTGTCATTCACTCCCGCTCGGCCGCTTCGCTACCCTTTAGACAAGGGAGGCAAAAAAGATAGACGGCATATCTAAATCGATATGCCGTCTCATTTTTGCGTATAAGAAGGCACATTACACAATATAATGTGGTTTGCCTTTCACACAAAACCAATCTGTTGTATTTTAGTCGAGATTTATTTTACCATAAAGAGGAAATGCAGCATCACGCAGCTCTTTTTCTTTCTTAAGACCCTCAATGGTCGAGCTGGAAGTGAGAAAATCGTCCTTAATAAGACTGTCGCTGTTTTCTCTACGGGGGGCGGGGGCACTGTTTCTATTTCCTCTGCCGCCGTTTTTTCTGCCGCCATCGCGTCTATCACGACGGGGACGGGGATTGTCGCTTGAAATAACAACCTTACGGTTAGGCTCGTCGCCAACCGAGGTTGAGCTTACGCCTTCAATGTTCTGAACAGTTGCGTGAATAATTCTTCTCTCATAGGGAGCCATGGGCTCAAGTGTGGTGCTTCTGCCGCTACGCAGTACCTGAGAAGAAAGTCTTTTAGCGAGAGCCTCGAGGGTCTTTTCTCTCTTTTCGCGGTAGCCATTAATGTTAAGGGTGATGCGGCTGTATTTATCCTCGCCATTGTTAGCAACGAGACCAACTAAATACTGAAGGGAATTTAATGTATCACCGCGGCGACCGATAAGATAAGAAGCCTCTTCGCCCGAGATTTCGATTTTGAGAACCTGATCTTCCTCGGTTACCTCAACCTCAACGTTTTCTAAGGGGAAGTTTTTAACAATACCCTCTAAGAAAGCCTTAACTCTTGCAGCCTTGCCGCCCGAAATTACGCGGATAACTGCATCCTTGCTTGTAAAGAGACCTTTTTTGCCCTCTTCAATAACCTCATACTGAACCTTCTGAGCCTCGATGCCAAGACTTTCGGCAGCGGCTTTAAGGGCGAGGTCAACAGTTTTAGCGCTGAAAGTAAGTTCCATATATAATCCTCTCTTTAAGCGGCATTTTGCCGCGATTGTTAACTAATCCTTGTACTCGTCGCCATACTTTTCGGCATATCTACGTCTTGCCTCGGCGATTTTTTCCTTTTCGCTCATACCCTGAGTTTTCTTAGCATCGGAAATTGCTTTATTCTTAGCGTTTGCTTCGCTGATTTCCTTTTCGGAAGCTGCGCCCTGAGCTGCGGCGGCGCTTTCCTGAGCTTCAACGAGCTTAGACATAAATGTTTTCTTTTTCTTAATCTTGCCGGCTGCACGATCCTTTTCGATTTTAGCGGCAACCTTTTCGGGAGTGATAACTTTTCTCAAAATTACACTCTGAACACCGGTAACAACGTTGGAGATAATCCAATAAAGACCAACACCTGCAGGAACTAAGAAGCTGAAATATGCCGACATAAAGGGCATTAAGAAGGTCATGGCATAGTTGCAGCCCTGATTCTGACCCTGATTCTGCTGCTGGGTCATCTTCATTGTGATAAATGAGGATGCCATAGCGGTTACAAGAGCGAGAATAGGAATGAGCCACAGCCAGTTGAATACACCAAAAGCGGGAGTGTCACCTAAATTCATAATACCGAAAAGATCAGTATCAAGACTGATAATTTCGTTATATACATCTCTACCAACAGCCCCGACTATTTCTTTTTCATAGTTCTGAGCTACACCGAGAATTTTCATCTCGACTGCCATTGCTTCTCTACCATGCTTAAAGGATTCGGTTGCCATAACCGCTTCCTTAATCTTTTCGATGTTTTCAGCACTAAGTCTTAAAATATGAGTCATAGGTCTGTAAACAACGTC
>JAZRHT010000184.1:0-12998 GCA_045644905.1 Oscillospiraceae bacterium | reverse complement strand
TCATCCTTAAATTACTCTTATTATGTCACTTATCGTGACTACTTAAAGGGTCCTTCAAGCATACTTTTGATATTGTTCAATTTTCAAGGTCCTTATGCTGCGACCATTCGTCGCAGGAATTATATTTTAACATAACTCCCGTCCTTTGTCAACCACTTTTTAAAACTTTTTTCAAAGTTTTTTGAAGTTTTTTGACCTCCGCGGCTCCCTCTCAGAAGCTCCGTTTTCGGACAGCTTTTTTATTATACACACTCAACCCCCTCTTGTCAACACCTTTTTTAAGATTTTTTTAAGTTTTTTTGAGTTTGGTAATTTTTCTCTTTCTTTATCAAATCACGCTAAATATTTTGTGCAAAATTACAGCTATTTATACAGTTGAGTAAAAAAAGCCGCAAAGGCATAACCTTTGCGGCAAATCGTTAATGTGACAACTCTGTATCGGGGCAGCGTCCATAATAAACCGTATGAATTCCTTCTCCCCTATCGTTTTCAAGAAAATGAATTTGCTCAAAGCCCAAGCGGGAAAGAACCTTTAGATGTCCAAAGTTTTCGTGCCAGGTGCGAGTGTAGATAGGTGTGTTTGGAAATTCGGCTATCATCTTGCGATAAAATCCCGTCATTAGCCCCTGCCCACGAAAGTCGGGATGCACCACCGAAGTGGAAGCATAGAGGTTTTCGCCTTCGGGGATGTGCGCTCCCTTGTGGTTAATTTTAAAAGACATAAAGCCGGCAAGAGTGTCTCCCTCCATAGCGAGAACAAAGCTCTGAGTCTTCATTTCCTCAAAATAACTGTCAATGCCATTTCCCACAGCGCCGCTTAGACCTTGCTGAGTGGTTGAGGAACGCGATGACAGAGGAGGAATAAATTCCTTATCACCAAGAATCAGGAGCCCTCTGAGCTGAGAGAGAATTTTCTCATCTGTTAGCTTTATAGCGAGTTTCATTTCCATAAAGAAAACCTTCTTTCAGAATCTTTTGTCGCATCACTCAAAAACATCTTGGGGCACCCGTTATATCACAGATGCCCCAGAAATTCAATTAGCACTATTCCTTAATAAGAGAGAAGACCTTTTGTGCGGCTTCGTCGAGCCAGTCTCCCTCAAAGAGCTCGATAAGACCCGCGTCACAGCCTGCAGCGAGCTTGGGATTGATGGGGAGCTTTGCAAGAACCTCTGTGCCACACTCCTTTGCGGTTTCGTCGATGTGGCTTTCTCCAAATACGGAAATCTTCTTTCCGCAATCGGGACACTCGAGGTAGCTCATATTCTCAACAAGACCGAGAACGGGAATGTTCATCATATTTGCCATATTGAGAGCCTTTTTAACGATCATCGAAACAAGGTCCTGAGGGGAAGCAACAACAATGATACCATCAAGAGGAATGGACTGGAAAACAGTAAGCGCAACGTCGCCGGTTCCGGGAGGCATATCGACAAACATAAAATCAATGTCATTCCAGATAACCTCTGTCCAGAACTGCTTAACAGTTCCTGCGATGACGGGACCCCTCCAAATAACAGGGTCGGTTTCATTTTTAACAAGAAGGTTTAAGGACATAACCTCGATGCCGGTTTTTGTTGCAACAGGAAGAATTCCCATTTCGCTTCCCTGAGCGCGCTCTTTAAGACCAAACATTTTAGGAATGGAAGGGCCTGTAATATCAGCGTCCATAATAGCGGTTTTGTAGCCGGCTCTCTGCGAGAGAACAGACATAAGTCCGGTAACGAGCGATTTGCCAACGCCGCCCTTACCACTGACGATGCCAATAACCTTTTTAATGCGGCTCATCTCGTGGGGATTTTCAATTAAGCTTTGTTTTTCACGGCTCGAACAGTTCTGAGAGCAGGACGAGCAGTTGTGAGTGCAGGACTGACTCATAGTAATGCCTCCTTATATATAATAGGTAGAATCTTTTTTCAAACAATAAATATTATAATCCCGAAATCCGTTAATGTCAATATTATGTGCAGATAGGCTATGTTTTTTCATTTTTCTACATATAATAGGTATATAATATAGAATTATTAAATTCGCAACTAATTTATGCGCTCAAAAACGGCTTTGCGCCGCGATTTTTACACTTGCGCAACCAACAGTTGACAAAAATGTGCAACGCAGATTGCTTGACTTCGCACAAAAAAGCTATTAAACTGAAATCATAAGGAGGAAGAAGCTATGACATTAGGACAAAAAATAACCGCCCTGCGCACAAGCCAAAGACTTTCTCAGGAAGAGCTGAGCGAGGTTTTATCGGTTTCGCGACAGTCGGTTTCCAAATGGGAGGCGGACAAATCCATTCCCGAGCTTCCTATTATTTTAAAGCTTTCGGAATTTTTCCACATAAATCTTGACGACCTTCTTCGTGATAATATCCCTCTCGATATTGCATCGCCGCACGAGATTTCCAATTTTGACACAAATACCAAATACGATCTTCACTATTTCGGCACCGACGGTTTTCGTGGTGAAGCCAACACTGTTCTCACCGCCGACCACGCCTATCGCATAGGAAGATTTTTGGGCTGGTACTATTCTTCGCCGCTTTGCAAAAGCCGTGACGCAAGTCACAAGACGAGAATTGTTGTCGGCAAGGACACACGCCGCTCGAGTTATATGTTTGAGTATTCCATCGTTGCGGGACTTACCGCCTCGGGCGCCGACGCATATATGCTTCACGTTACCACGACACCCAGTGTTTCGTATGTTGCGCGTCAGGATAACTTTGACTGCGGAATTATGATTTCCGCCTCACACAACCCTTATTATGACAACGGCATCAAGCTCATAAACTCCTTTGGAGAAAAAATGGATGATTACACACTTTCGCTTGCCGAAAAATACATCGACGGCGAGCTTGACGAGCTTGGAGTTGAGGGCGACCTTCCCTTTGCGACCCGTCAGAACGTTGGCAAGATTATCGACTATGCCGCAGGGCGAAACAGATACGTTGGTTATCTTATTTCGATTGCCGCAAACTCCTATAAGGATCTTAGCATCGCTCTTGACTGCGCAAACGGCTCATCCTGGATGATTGCCAAATCGGTTTTCGATGCACTCGGTGCAAAAACCTACATCATAAACGCTCAACCCGATGGAACAAACATCAACTTAGGCGCAGGCTCCACTCATATCGAGCCGCTTTGTAAATTCGTAAAGGAAAACCGTTGTGATATGGGCTTTGCCTTTGACGGCGATGCCGACCGATGCATAGCGGTTGACGAAAACGGAAATGTTGTAAACGGTGACCACGTCATTTACATCTTTGCGCAAATGCTTCGCAAAAAGGGACTTCTTAAAAGCGATAAGGTTGTTGCAACGGTTATGTCTAACTTAGGTCTTTTCAGAGCGCTCGACCAAGCGGGCATCGGATATATTCAGACCAAGGTCGGCGACAAATACGTTCACCAAGCGCTTTGCGAAAACGACCTCTCCATCGGCGGTGAGCAGAGTGGACACACAATCGTTCGCAAGTACGCCTCGACGGGCGACGGTATTTTAACCGCAATTCTGCTTAGTGAATGCGTTGTTGAAAACAAAACCACACTCGGTGCGCTTGCCGCACCCGTTAAGATGTATCCCCAGGTTACAAAGAATATAAAGGTTTCAAGCAAGGCCAAGGTTATGTCAAATGCCGACGTACTTGCGGCGGCAGACGAAGTTAAAGAAACACTCGGCGATAGCGGAAGAATTCTGCTTCGTGAGAGCGGAACAGAGCCTCTTATCAGAGTAATGGTAGAGGCGAAAAGCCAAAAGACTTGCGAGGCGCTCGCCGATAAGGTTATCGCCGCAATTAAGAAAACAGGACTTGCAGAATAAAATAAAAAGCAGAGCCTCCCTCATTAGAGGGAGGCTCTTTATTTGTTGTTTTTTATAATGGTCTAAAATCTGAAGCGGGATGCAGACAGAGTGGACAAACGAAGTCCTCGGGGAGCGTGTCCTCCTCGTGCACGTATCCGCAAATAGTGCATACAAAGCCTCTTTTCTTATCAGACGCAGGCTTAGGCTTTACGTTCTTGTGATAATAGGTGTAGGTCATTGTATTCTCATCGGAAATGACGCCCGTTTCGACAACAGAGCAGAGGAAAAGTCCGTGAGTTCCCATATCAACATAGTTTTCAACCTCAAGCGAGAAAAATGAGTTGATATAATGAGGAAGCACAATGAGTCCATTTTCCGAGCGATTTGGGGAGCAATCCTCAAACTTATTAACGTTTCTGCCGCTCTGCATTCCAAAATGCTCAAACACCTTAAAGGGTGCACTCTCGGAAAGTGGGCACACGTTCATTTTGCCCGTTTTCTTTATTATATCGTGCGAATAATTTGACTTGTTTATTGCAACGGCAACAGTAAGCGGCTCATTTGTAATCTGACTTACCGTATTGACAATAAGTCCGTTGTCTTTATCTCCGTCGCGGCTTGTAATCACGTAAAGTCCATAGCCGATGTTAAAAAGTGCCTTGGGATCAATTTTGCTCATTGAATCATTCTCCTTTTGCGGCTTTGTATAGCCTATCCGCCATATCTCTCATCTTGTCGGCCTCAACCTTTAAAACCTCGCGGTCGTAGCTGAGAAGTCCATTAGTTTCGTCCTCAACATCGGAAACCTGAGTGTAAACCGCTGCAGAAAGGCCTTCTCTTGCCGCAGGGATTACCTCGTTTTCGTAAAGCTCCAAAAGTGCCGTCTCAAACTTTTCTCTATCCTCAAAGAACCTATATCCGTAAGCCTTTTTGAGATTAAAGATATGTCCCTCGGGCCTGTATGAATATCCTCCAAACTCCGAAAGAACGGTCGGTTTATCGCAGGGGGCAAATTTATAGGGTTTAAAGTAAATGTGCTCGCTCTTTACGTCAGTCTTTTTCTGCCAGAACCAACCCGAAGTGCTATCGATAAAGCGGGTGTCGTCAAGAGCCTTGAGCTTATCGTACATTTCGTCGGCGCAGAACTGCCCCCAACCCTCATTGAAAATGGTCCAGTAGCAGATAGAGGGGTGATTTTTAAGCTGAGCGACGGTTTTCTCCATATCGAGAATAAATCTCTCGCGGCTATTTTTGTTTTTGTGGAAATTCTTATCATCAAGACTCTTTAATCCAACAGTAGGCAGTGCAGTGTCCCTTAAAAAGCTGTAATGTCCGTTATTAACCATATCCTGAAAAACTACCATGCCAAGTCTGTCGCAGTCATAATAAAATCTCTGCGGCTCGATTTTGATGTGCTTTCTCAGCATATTAAAGCCGAGGCTTTTCATTGCGAGAATATCACGCTCAAAGCCGTTTTCGTCAGCGGGGGTAAGGTTTCCGTCGCTCCAGTAGCCTTGGTCTAAAAGTCCGTGGAAAAAGTATGGCTTTCCGTTTAAGCAAAGTCTTTGCTTGCCCTCAACGTTTTTAATTTCAAGGGTACGAATAGCAAAATAAGACTCAACCCTGTCACCCTGCGCCTCTAACACAAAGTGATAAAGGTACGGATCCTCAGGCGACCACATTCTCGGATTTTCAAGCTCAATTCTCGCTTTGCCATCCTTGAGAGAGGCTTTTATTTCACCATCGGGCGCAAAAACGGTAACCTCGCCGTTTTCAATACCCTCTGCATAAATCTCGGCAAAGTCTTGACCTGTTTTTATATCAAGGTTTTTAACATAGGCGCTTGACACGCTCTCAATCCAGACAGTCTGCCATATTCCCGAGGTTGGGGTGTACCACATTCCGCCGCGGTTTCTTTTCTGCTTTCCGTAGGGCAGAACGTGTCTTGAAAGATTGTCCTTCACCTTTACAACAAGCGAGTTTTCTTTTAAGAGATTGCCTGTTATATCAAACGAGAAGGGCTCATACCCGCCGATGTGCTCGCCGATAAATTCACCATTTAGGAAAACCTCGGCAACCTGATCAACGGCTCCGAAATGAAGGATAACTCTATCCTTTATAAACCCCTCAGGCAGAGTGAAGTTCCTTTTATAAAAAAGATTATAATTTTCGGGGAAAACCTCATCTACGCCCGACAAGATACTCTCGGGGCAGAAGGGCACAATTATATCCTTGCTATAATGCTCAGGAATATTCAAGGCACTCGCCTCAAATCTCCATTTTCCGTTTAAGCAGAAAAAGGAGTCTCTTTTAAGAGTGGGGCGAGGATAGGAATTATGCGGAATTTCGGGGAGATTTTTACCCTCTTTGGTGTAAAGCTTTGCAAACGAGCTTGACTGCATCTTTATTTCTCCTCATTTTTGATTTTGGAAATCGCAAAAAGAGTAATACAAACTAAGATGGCCACAACAAATGCGGCAAGGAAAATATTCTGATTTGGAATAAACGAAAAGGTTCCGTCATTGTTTTCAATCTGCTGAGCATCTCTTAAAACAAAGGCACCAATATAAGGTCCGATAATACCGGGGATTAAAACCTGCGACACGATTCGAAGGCCTTGGAACATTCCTGCCTTATTCTCGGGTGTGTTATCTCTTATAAACGCTCCGAACACCGCCATACCTGCAAGATAACCCGACATCATAAGAAGCGAGCCGACAAATACAAGCGCAGTGTTTTTGAAGAAAAACAAAATTACATATCCGAGCATTAAAATCGCCACGCTCGGCAGAGCCGACTTGTTAAAGCCGATTTTATCGTAAAGTCTGCCGTAGAGCGCAGTAACAACCGACGCAACTATTATAGCCGGTGCCATAATAAGAACGTAATTATCCATTTTCAGCGAAACGCTGTAATAGAGAATTAAGTACGGCATAAACACCTGAATGGAAATTCCAAAAATCGAAAATGCCGCAAAGGTTATATACAAGGTTTTATTTTCTTTAATAACCGAAGGGCGAAATCCGTAAATTATGTTCTTAAAGTAGCTTTGATTTTCCTCCGATTTAACAGCGCCATCGTGAATTAAGAAAATTCCGAGCACGCCGATAACTAAAACTGCCGCTCCGATTACAAGGAATATAATCGTCCAGCTATCGCTTTTAGATAAATCGAATGCCATAAAACCGCCGAATACAACCAAAATTGCAACAAGCGGCATCATTGCATTTATGCCCTCGGCGGCGCCTCGGTTGGTAGCATCGGTGCTGTCGGTGAGCCAAGCATTAAATGCGGCGTCGTTTGCCGACGAGCCAAAGAAGGTCATAACGCAGTCAAGAATAATAACAAGCGAAATACCGACGCTCGCCGCAGAAACTCCGGCAGGAACAAGCGGCTGTAAAATATCAAGGCGAATTAGTGAAAATGCGCCAATGGAAAGTCCCCAAAGGATATATCCGCCGCAGATAAATAGCTTTCGTTTTCCTATTTTATCCGAAAGTGCGCCGATTATAATGGTTGTGAGCGTTGCAGCTATTGCCGAAGCGGCAACCATAAGCGAAATTGCCTCGGCGCTTGCCGAAAACATTTCATAAATAAAAACGTTGAAATACATATTTTCAACAACCCAAGCAACCTGCCCCGTAAGGCTGAAGATTACAAGCGCCGCAAAGAATTTACCTTTACTTGATTTGGTCATTTTTATTACCTCGTTATCTTACAATTTTATAGATAAGGGGATTCCTCTGTGTTTTCTCTTTTGAGATTTTTATAGCCTCAAGGTATCTTTTAGAGGCAGACTCGACAGCTTCTTTTTTGTTTGTATAAAGAATAGCGAGCGTTTCGCCGACCTTTACCTCGTCTCCGACCTTTTTCTTTATAACGATACCTGCCGCAAAGTCAATAACGTCGTCCTTTGAGGCTCTGCCCGCTCCGAGAATGCAAGCTGCATTTCCTATTTCGGCGGCATCCATCTGCGACACAAAGCCGCTCTGCTCGCTTTTTATTTCATAAACGATTTCAGCCTTTTTAAATAGCGAAACGTCTTCGAGCATTCTTGCATTGCCGCCCTGAGCGGCTACCCACTCTTTCATTTTAAAAAAAGCTGAGCCGTCCTCAATAGCCCCTACAACCATTTGCTTGGCTTTGTCGGGGTCAAGGGAGAGGGTTAGGGAAATCATCTGAGTTGCAAGTGCAACACAAACTTCGTAAAGGTCACCCTTTTTGCCGCCTTTTAAAACGTCGATAGCCTCGATAACTTCAAGAGCATTTCCGACGTTTTCGCCAAGGGGCACGTCCATATCGGATATTACGGCAGCGATATTTCTGCCGCAGCCTTTTCCGATTTTAACCATATTTTCGGCAAGGATCTCGGCGTCCGCGAGAGTTTTCATAAAAGCTCCGCTTCCGCACTTAACATCTAAAACAATGTTTTTAGAGCCTGCCGCAATTTTCTTGCTCATAATGCTTGAGGTGATAAGAGGAATACTGTCAACCGTTGCAGTTACGTCCCTTAGTGCGTAAAGCTTTTTATCGGCAGGGGTTAAATTTCCGCTCTGCCCAATAACGCTGATTCCAACCTTTTCAACCTGAGCAAAAAATTCCTCAGCTTCAAGCGTGGTGTTATATCCGTCGATAGATTCTAATTTGTCAACAGTTCCACCTGTGTGTCCCAAGCCTCTGCCCGACATTTTGGCAAGCTTGCCGCCGAGGGAAGCTACAATAGGAGCAACAATAAGAGTCGTCTTATCACCAACGCCACCGGTACTGTGCTTGTCAACAGTAAGGTCTCCAAAACGCGAAAGGTCAATTTGGTCACCGCTTTGTGCCATTTCTTTTGTAAGGCACACCGTTTCTGCCTCGGTCATACCCTTATAGAAAATCGCCATTGTAAGCGCAGAGGCCTGATAGTCGGGAATGCTGCCGTCGGTGTAGCTTTTAACAAAAAAGGCGATTTCCTCGGGACTAAGCTCTCCACCGTCGCGTTTTTTTAAAATAATGTCATACATTCTCATAAGTGTCTCTCCTAAAACTTAAATGAGCAGGGCAGAAGCTCAGAAAGAGCAAATCTCTCGAAGCTAAATTCATCCTTTACTAAAAGAACGTCAAAATCCTTTTGGCAGAACTCGTTCATAACCTGCCTGCAAGCGCCGCACGGAGGACAAATTCCCGAAATTTTGCCATCCTTTCCGCCAACGATTGCGATTGCAACAAATTCCTTTTCGCCCTCACTAATTGCCTTAACAAAGGCAGTTCTCTCGGCGCATATACACTCACCGTAAGCCGCATTTTCAACGTTACAGCCGGTGTAAACCTTGCCCGAGGCAGAGAGCAGAGCCGCTCCGACTCGGAAATTGGAATAGGGACTGTACGAGCGCTCCATCGCCTTTATAGCGAGGGCGCAAAGCTCTTTATATTCTGTCATAATATTTCTCCTTAAATAAGGCTTTCGCCATCGCACTTAAATTCTACCTCGAGCCACTTTGCCGCGGTAGCTCCGATATCGGCAAAGGTCTTGCGAACGCCCTTGTTTCCGCCCTCAACACCCTTTGCAAACATTAAAAGCGGAGTGTATTCTCTTGTGTGGTCGGTGCTCTCGTCACCGGGGTCGCAGCCGTGGTCGGCGGTTATGAGGAGCATATCGTCCTCTTTGAGTTCGGCTAAGAGCGAGGGCAAGAATGCATCAAACTGAGAAAGTGCGTTTGCATATCCGTCTATATCCTGTCTGTGACCGTACTTCATATCAAAATCAACAAGATTCAAGAAGCAAAGACCATTAAAATCTCTCTTTGCAACCTCACCTATAATCTGCATTCCCTCGTCATTCGAGTGCGATATAATGCTCTCGGTTACACCCTGAGCAGCAAAAATATCCGAAATCTTTCCGATTGCGATAACGTCACGTCCCGACTCCTTAACTGCATCAAGCACAGTCCTTTTAGGGGGAGTGAGAGAGAAGTCGCGGCGGTTTGCCGTTCTCTCAAATTTGCCCTCTGAACCTACAAAGGGTCTTGCAATAACTCTGCCGACAGCATGCTCACCCTTTAGAATTTCACGGGCGATGCGGCAGTATTCGTAAAGGGTCTCTAAGGGAACAACATCCTCGTGCGCCGCTATCTGAAAAACACTGTCTGCCGAGGTGTAAACAATAAGGTCGCCGCTCTCAATATGCTGCTTACCATAATCTCTTATAACGTCGGTACCCGAATAAGGAAGGTTGCAAAGAACTCCCCTACCCGTTTTTGCTTTAAACTCAGAGAGCACTTCCTCGGGAAATCCGTTAGGATAGGTGGGCATAGGATTTTGTGAAATTGCGCCTGCAATTTCCCAGTGGCCCAAGGTGGTATCCTTACCGTTTGAAGCTTCACGCATTTTATAAACCGCAGCTTTGGGGTTTTCGGATTTTTCAATGCAGTCAACACCCTCGATATTTCCAAGGCCTGCATCGATAAGATTGGGGATGTTGAATTTGGGCGAAGCTGAAATCCTCTTTAATGTATTACACTCGAAGCTGTCACCAAATTTCTCACAATCGGGCATTGCACCCACTCCGAATGAATCTAAAACTATAAGAAAAACTCTTTTCATATTGAAACCTTCCGTCATCAAAAGTTTGCTTTCTATTTTTATTATACCAAATTATGCACTTAAATCAAGTGTTGTCAGCCTTCAAAATAAAGGTTGTAAATATCATCAAAATTTATTTTGGTTTTTGCCAAATAAAGTGCCTTTTCCTCTGGTACAAGGCGGCTTACACAACCGACAGTTTTAATATATTCGCCGCCCGAGTAGTGCACGACGCATACCATATCGCCAATTTGGATAAGATGCAAAACCCTATCAATTTCCTGCGCCTTATCCTCAGCAACCTCAACTTTGGGGACAACTATTTTTTCTTTTTCAAGCAGCGCCTTGCCAAAGCTTTTCAAGGGACTAAATGAGCCAAAAATCTTAGCTCTCTCACTAATCTTCATCCTTTTCCTCCCTCATAAAGCCGTCATTTCCGCTTTTGTGACCGCCTATCTGCGCATTTCTCTCTCGCATGGTTGCTTCTTTTTTGAGGTCAAGACCTCTGAGAATTGCATTCTTTCCAAACTTCTTTTTAATGCTGCTGACAGCCTGCATCTTGTGTCTTTCTTTCTCTGTTATCGGTTCGTTTGAAAATAGGCTTGTCTGTGCAAAGCCTTCCTCAATAACATCGTTAAAAACAATATTTACCTTGCGGATATATCCTCGCTTGTCCATTACCTTATGAAGAAGTCTCACAGCGGCGGACATAAGCGCTTGGGCAGAGTTTGTATATGCTTCGAGCCTTTCCGTGCCTCTGTCCTGCCTTCTGTCAACCCCCGAATAGCCAACCGCGAGGGTGACGCTTTTTGTAACAAGTCCGCTATCGAAAAGCTCTAAGGAAAGGTTGTCTGCCATTTCCTTAACTATGGTCTCTGCCTCTTTAAAGCTATAATCACGCGGCAAAACCTGACCGCTGTTAAGACTGTGGCTCTGCACCTTATAAGCCTTTATATCGGCTATCGTTACCAGCTCGATGCCGTTTGCGTGGTCCAAGGCAATTTCATAATCGACACCGAAAACACTCTTTAGGGTTTCAACGCTTGCATTTGCGATGCCACGCATTGTGTAAATCCCTCGAGCCTCAAGCCTTTTGGCTGTGCCTGCTCCGATGCGCCAAAAATCTGTTATGGGAGTGTGGTCCCAAAGCTCGCGCTTATATTTTTCCTCGTCAAGTTCCCCAACAAAGTCGCTGCTGTGCTTGGCGGTTATGTCAAGGGCAATCTTGGCAAGATAAAGGTTTGTGCCTACTCCGAATGCCGCAGGAATACCCGTTGTTCTTAAAATGTCTTGTCTGATTTTTTCTCCTAACTCTCGTGCCGTCATTTTATACATCGAGAGGTAGTCGGTTACGTCCAAAAAAGCTTCGTCGATGGAATAGACGTAGATATCATCCTTGGAAACGTATTTAAGATAAACGCCATAAGCCTCGGCGGAATATTCAATATAAAGCCTCATTCGAGGGCTCGCCTGAATAAAGTCTATGCTTTTAGGAATTTCATAGAGGCGGCAGCGGTTTCTGACTCCGAGCTCCTTTAAAGCAGGAGAAACAGCGAGGCATATTGTTGTGTCACTGCGCTCGGGGTCGGCAACGACAAGGCGAGCGGTCATAGGGTCAAGCCCTCTCTCGACGCACTCGACCGAGGCAAAAAACGATTTAAAATCTATACATAAATACTGCCTTTGCACCCATTCCGCCTCCCTTGTAAAATTAACCCTCCCTATCGGGAGGGTCAAAACCTATTTTTTAAGTAGTACAAACCCGTAGGGTTTTATAATAATATCTTTTTGCAGCTCACAATTTTCACAGAATATAAGTCCATTCTCTGCGCCTATATCATAGTCTGTCTGCGAGCAGTTTATTATGGCTTCTGCCCTATCTCTATCGCTCTCTCTTATTATTTTAATAATTCCCTCACAAATGCACTCAATATGAGTTTCACCCATTTTTAAAGCGTCGCTCTTATTTCGCACGCGGCAAAGCTCCTTAAAGAATTTCTTCATTTCTGAGCTCTTCTCTTTTTCCCAATCAAAAAAGCCGCGGCAAAAAGGGTCTTCAAAGCCCTCTGTACCAATCTCGTCGCCATAATAAATGCTGGGCATTCCGGGAAGGACAAACTGCATAAACGAGGCGGCGATAAGTCTTTTTTCCGCAAGCTCTCGCTGAGTCTCTGAAAGCTTAAACTGCGCCCTTTGTTCCTTTGTGTCGGGAGCCTTCTGTCCGCTTAAAACGGTTAGTGCTCTCTGCGTATCGTGGGTGGAAAGGAAGTTCATTAAAACGTTTAGGGTGTCGCGCGGATAGTTTTCACAAATGGTAAGCACAGTTTTTCTGAAATTCTCGCCATTATCGTTGCCTAAAACGAAATCCAAAATTGCGTTTCGGAAAGGATAGTTCATAACGCTGTCGAGCTCTCCGCCGCTAAAATATCGGCGGCGCTTATCATAGCTTATCTTATTGGTTGCATCTTCCCAAACTTCGCCAAGCAAAAAGTTTTCGTTTGAATCGGCCTTAACCGCAATACGTACCTTATCTAAAAATTGGTCGGGCAATTCATCGGCAACGTCCAAGCGGAAGCCCTTAATTCCAAGGCTTAACCAATGGCGAATAACACCCTTTTCACCTGTTATATATTCGG
>JAZRHT010000183.1:0-4142 GCA_045644905.1 Oscillospiraceae bacterium | reverse complement strand
TAACACTTCCTGCTAACCGCGGAAGTGATGTTAAGGGCAAGGTTGATAAAAGCTGTTATAATGATCTTATGTCGATGCTGAACGACTGTATCAAAGACGGCAACAATGTTTATGTTATCTCGGGTCACAGAACCTATCAATACCAGGAAAACAACTTTAACCGTTCGGTCAATAACTATGTAGCGCAGGGCTATTCCCGTGAAGATGCTATCGCGAAAACCGCGACCGAGATTGCTGTTCCAGGAACAAGCGAGCATCATCTTGGGCTTGCGGTCGATATTATCGACACTGCCGACTGGTCTTTGACCGAAAATCAAGAAAACCTTGCAGGTCAAAAATGGCTTATGGAAAACTGTTGGAAATACGGTTTTATCCTTCGCTACCCGAAGGGCAAAACCGACGAGACCGGCATTATCTACGAGCCTTGGCACTACCGCTATGTCGGAGTTGATGCGGCAAGGGAAATTATGAGTAAAAAGATTTGCTTAGAGGAGTACGTTGCAGGTCTTTAGTTTTAAAGGAGAATTATATGTACGAATTAGAGGAACATCCTCAAAGATGTCTGCTTGTCGGAATTGACACGCAGGAATATGACTGCGAACAGTCGCTCGCCGAGCTATCGATGCTTTGCGAAAGCGCAGGCGGAGAGGTAATAGGCACGACATCGCAGAAAAGAGAAACGCCCGACAAAGCAACCTGCGTTGGAACGGGTAAGCTCTATGAAATTGCCGATTTTTGCGCGCTTAATGATATCGAGCTTGTAATCTTTGACCTTGAGCTTTCTGCCGTTCAGATGCGAAATATCGGCGAGGTAGTGGACTGTGCTATAATCGACCGCACAATGCTAATTCTTGATATTTTTGCAGGCAGAGCCAAAACCGCTGACGGTAAGCTTCAGGTTGAACTCGCTCAACTCAAATATCGACTTCCGCACCTTCTTGGAAAAGGAAATGCAATGTCAAGACTCGGCGGCGGAATCGGAACAAGGGGACCTGGTGAAACCAAGCTTGAAAGCGATCGCCGACATATCCATAGACGAATTGATGCACTCGAGAATGAACTAAAAGCACTTTCAAAACGCAGAGAGAATATGAGAACTGCTCGAAAAGAGAGTGACCTTAAAACTGTCGCGCTCGTCGGCTATACAAACGTTGGAAAATCAACTCTCCTTAATAAGCTAACGGGAGCAGATGTTCTATCTAAGGATATGCTTTTTGCAACACTTGACCCAACCACAAGAAGCCTAACTCTTCCAAGCGGACAAACAGTTCTTATTACTGATACTGTTGGGTTTGTCAGCAGACTTCCTCATCAGCTTGTTTCCGCCTTTAAATCAACTCTTGAAGAAGCAGTTTATGCCGATTTGATACTCAATGTTTGTGATATAAGCTCGGATAATTGCGAAAATCAATTATCAATTACACGTAGAATTCTTTCGGAATTAGGCTGCGACGAAAATAAAATCGTTACAGTATATAACAAATGCGATAAACTCGCAGGTGGAATCGGAATTTCTATAAATGAGAGAAATCTATGTATTTCGGCTCATTCAGGCTTCGGACTTGACAAGTTAAGTGAAAGAATTGAAAACGAACTTTGCAGTACAGTAAGGGTCAAACTTGCAATTCCTTATGACAGTTTAAGTCTTATCGGCAAGATAAAAAAGCGCGGCAATATAGTTTCTCAGGAATATAATGAGAGTGGAGCAGATGTTGACGCCTTCGTTGACAAAAAAGATTTATATCTTGTCAAAGATTTTATTTTATAAAATATGAATTTTTTTCAAAAAAGATATTCATTTTTGAAAAAGTGTGCTATAATGATATTTAGCTAAAAGCTAAGTTAATATTTAGTCATCAAAAGAGGATGAAAATATGAAAAAGCATTATGATGTATTAGTTATCGGAACAGGAGCGGCAGGCCTCTACTGTGCACTTCATCTTGATTCAAATCTCGATGTTCTCGCAGTTTGCAAAAAAGAGCCTCTTTTGAGCAATAGTGATCTTGCTCAGCGCGGCATTGCCGCCGTTACAACCAAGGAAGATAACTTTAAATCTCATATAGAGGACACAATGATTGCGGGCGGATTTGCAAATGATCCCGCATCCGTCGAGCAGCTTGTTACAGAAGGTCCTGAAGACGTTTTAAAGCTTGCTAAGCTTGGTGTTAAGTTTGATAAAAACGATGATGGTAGCTATAATATGACCTTAGAAGGCGGCCACTCAATGCCAAGAATCCTTCACCGCAAGGATTCAACCGGCAACGCCATCGTTACAACACTCTATGAATGTGTAAGCAAGCTCAGAAATGTTGAAATCGCACAGAATACTCAGGTTATCCGCCTTGTAAAAAGCGAGGGAATGTTCTTTGCAACACTGCTTTGCGAAGGCAAGCAGTCGGTAGTTTCTGCAGATTACGTTCTTATGGCAACTGGCGGAATCGGACGAGTTTATGAATACACAACAAACTCCAAAATCGCAACCGGTGATGGAATTGTTCTCGCGCACAAAATGGGCGCTAAAATTGAAAATATGCATCTTATTCAATTTCACCCCACCGCTTTTGCACACGAGGATAGAGAAAGACTCCTCATTTCCGAATCTGTAAGAGGCGAGGGTGCGTATCTCTTGAATTGCAATTTCGAAAGGTTTATGCACAACTACGATGAAAGATGCGAGCTTGCACCGAGAGACGTTGTTTCCCAGTGCATTATGAAGGAAGAAAAGAAAACTGGTAGCAACAAATTCTATCTTAGTATTGCTCACGAAGACCCCGAGTTTGTTAAAGAGCGTTTCCCAATGCTTTATGAAAAACTCATGGAAAACGGTTTTGATATGACTCGCGACAACATTCCTGTTTATCCTTGCCAGCACTATCTTATGGGCGGTATTCATGTTGACCTTGATGCTCAGACAACAATTGAAGATATGTATGCCGCAGGCGAATGTATACATAGCGGCGTTCACGGAAATAACCGTCTCGCAAGTAACTCGCTTCTTGAAGCAGTTGTATTTGGCAGAATAGCCGCTCAGGAAATAAATGCTAAAATTGCCAAAAACGGCAAGAAGGCGGAAGTAAAAGAACCTGAAGGAATGATTTACAAAGAGGGATGTGAACCCCTGCCTCAAGGCTTTAGAACAAAAATCAGACATCTTCTGCAACAAGGCTTTTACGTTGTTCCTAACGTTGATGAAGCAAAAAAATCCATCGTTGAGGTTAAAGAAATAGAGAAAATCCTAAATGACGAAAATTATCTCGTTTCGAATGATCTTTTCGATGCAAGAAGCACCGCAGTAATCGCAGAGTTAATTCTTAAAGACGTTATTTCTGCAAATTCTTAAATAGGAGTTTAAACATGAAATTACCTCAGTTTTATATCGATGACATCATTAAAAAGGCAATTTCCGAGGACGTTAATTACGTAGACGTTACCACCGATTACCTCATTGATGATACTGCCAAAACAGAAGCTTATTTCGTATCTAAGGACGAGGGTGTCGTATGTGGTATTGATATTGCCATGCGTGTTTTTGAGCTTTTAGACAGCGAAATTTGCTATAAAATCGAGAAGCACGACGGTGAAGCGGTTAAGAAGGGTGATATAATCGCTACAATGAGCGGCAACGCCGCGGCACTTTTAAAGGGCGAGAGAACCGCGCTAAACCTCTTACAACATCTTTCAGGAATCGCAACCGCAACCAATAAATGTGTACGTCTTTGCGAGGGAACAAACGCATCTGTTGCCGAAACGAGAAAAACTCTTCCTGGTCTTAGAGCACTTCAAAAATATGCCGTTACGGTTGGCGGTGGTAAAAACCACCGTTACAATCTTTCTGATGCAGCAATGCTCAAAGATAATCATATCGACGCAAGTGGCGGAATTGAAAAAGCTGTTAAAAAGCTTCGCAGTAAAACGGGCCATATGCTCAAAATCGAAGTTGAGGTTCGTGATTTTGATGAGCTCGATAAAGCACTCAAAGCAGGAGCAGACGTCATTATGCTCGATAATATGAACTGCGAACAAATGACTGAGGCTGTTAAGATAATAAATGGAAGGGCGAAAACTGAGGCATCAGGTAATATTACACTTGATAATATTGCCGAGGTTGCAAAAACCGGAGTAGATGTTATCAGTATCGGCG
>JAZRHT010000182.1:0-16347 GCA_045644905.1 Oscillospiraceae bacterium | reverse complement strand
CAAGAGTGATTTCTTTGCACTCCTCGATAGAAGAAATGCCATACTCTTTGAGGACAGCGTTGATTTTGTCTACTCTTCTTTCGTAACCTTCAAATAAACTCATTTCAGCGCACCTCCATTATTCTTTACGAGGGTCAATATACTTGACCGCCTCGTCAAATCTTCCGTATGTACCCTTAGATTTCTCATAAGCCTCGTTAGGCTCCATGCCCTTCTTAATAAAGTCGGTCATTTTTCCGAGGGAAACGAACTCGTAACCGATAACCTCATCGTTCTCGTCGATAGCCATTCTTGTGCAGTAGCCTTCGGTCATTTCAAGGTATCTTACGCCCTTAGCCTTAGTACCATACATAGTACCAACCATGGAGCGCTCGCCTTTACCGAGGTCTTCCATACCTGCGCCGATAACAAGACCGTCATCAGAGAAAGCAGACTGGCTGCGACCGTAAACGATCTGGAGGAAAAGCTCTCTCATAGCGGTGTTGATAGCATCGCAAACGAGGTCGCTATTGAGGGCTTCGAGAAGGGTTTTGCCGGGGAGGATTTCTGCAGCCATAGCAGCAGAGTGAGTCATACCCGAGCAACCGATAGTCTCAACTAAAGCTTCCTCAATGATTCCGTTTTTAACATTCAGCGAGAGCTTGCAAGCGCCCTGCTGAGGAGCACACCAACCCACACCGTGAGTGTAAGCCGAGATGTCCGAGATTTCTTTTGCCTGAACCCATTTACCCTCTTCGGGGATAGGAGCAGGTCCGTGCTTAGGTCCCTTTGCGAGGGAACACATGTGCTGAACTTCTAATGAATAGTTCATATTTCAAAAACTCCTTTCGGTTTATCTGTACGAAATTTACATACACATTTATTATATATTTTCTGCGCCGTTTTGTAAAGAGGAAATCTGCGAAAAAACTCGTTTTATGTGAAAATATTAACGGATTTTTGTGTAACACTTCTTTTCACTTTGCCATATTATGTTAATGACGCTGAAATTTAACTTAAGGAGAGTTTTTCTATGAACACAAATTACCCCTATGAAAACGGCTACTGCCCCGAGGTTGACTGCAAGTTTGATGACGACAAAGGTCACAAGCCCGACCGCGACTGCGACGCCTTCGCTCTGCAGCTTGCCGACGTCAGCATTCCTTTAGAGATTTGCCCCGACGCAAAGCTTGGCAAAATCGAAACCGAATGCTGCGGCGAGCCTTATATCCAGTGTGAGCACGAGCCCTGCGGCAGTAATCTTAACATCATCGTCACCCAGAGCGTTAAGATAAAGATTCCCGTTAAGTTTGGCATCAAGACCATTGAAGGCAACGGCTTTATCAAATGCCCCGACGATTGCTGCGGCAAATAAAGCATAAAACCACCGCGCAGGCCTCGTGTCTGCGCGGATTTTTATTTTGTTGCAAAAGCGAAAATAATATGATATAATAATTGTGTATGTGCCGATTTTGTATAAGCTCGTAATATGGACGGGCGTTTCTACAAAGCCGCCGAAAACGGCTTTACTACAATAATACTTAAGTCGGCGCATTGGAGGTAAAAATGAATTACGATGTAATAATTATCGGAGCAGGCCCCGGTGGTATCTTCTCAACGTATGAACTTACATCTAAAAACCCAAACTTAAAAATCGCAGTTTTCGAGGCGGGGCACGCATTAGCCGCTCGCCACTGCCCTATTGACGGAGACAAGGTTAAAAGCTGCATCGGCTGCAAAAGCTGCTCCATTATGAGCGGATTTGGCGGCGCAGGCGCATTTTCGGACGGAAAATACAACATCACAAACGATTTCGGCGGCACCCTGCACGAATATATCGGCAAGAACAAAGCCCTCGAGCTTATGCATTACGTTGACGAAATAAATATGCGCTTTGGCGGAGAGGGCACTCGCCTTTATTCCACCGCAGGCTCGAGCTTTAAAAAAGAGTGCATTCAGAACGATCTACACCTTTTAAACGCCTCTGTTCGTCACCTTGGAACCGACATAAACTATGTTGTTCTCGAAAATCTTTATAATGAGCTTAAAGATAAGGTCGAGTTTTTCTTTGACACGCCCGTAGAGTCGGTAGAAAAGCTCGAAAGTGGCTACAAGGTTATCTGCAAAAACGCAGAGTACACCTGTGAAAAGTGTATAATTTCGGTTGGACGAATCGGAAGCAAGTGGATGGAAAAGGTTTGCAAGGAGCTTTCTATTCCAACCAAGTCCAATCGTGTTGATATCGGCGTTAGAGTTGAGCTTCCTTACGAGGTTTTCTCGCACATAACCGACGAGCTTTACGAGAGCAAAATCGTTTACCGCACGGAAAAATACGGTGACAGAGTCCGCACCTTCTGTATGAACCCCAAGGGCGCGGTTGTTAACGAGAACACAAACGGCATCATCACCGTTAACGGTCACAGCTACGAAGACCCCGAAAGACAGACCGAAAACACCAACTTTGCCCTTCTTGTTGCAAAGCATTTTTCTGAGCCTTTCAGCGATTCGAATGGTTACGGCGAGTCGATTGCACGCCTTAGCAATATGCTGGGCGGCGGCGTTATCGTTCAGCGCTTTGGCGATCTTATAAGAGGCAAGCGCTCAACCCAGAGCCGAATTGATGAGGCTTTCATAAACCCCACCCTAAAAGCAACTGCAGGAGATTTGAGCCTTGTTCTGCCTAAGAGAATTTTAGACGGAATCATCGAAATGATTTATGCGCTCGATAAAGTTGCCCCTGGAACCGCCAACGACGATACTCTTCTTTACGGAGTTGAGGTTAAGTTCTACAATATGGAGGTTGACATTGACGAAAACCTCGAATGCTGCCATAAGGGGCTTTACATCATCGGCGACGGAAGCGGAATTACACATTCGCTGTCGCACGCCAGCGCAAGCGGTGTTCACGTTGCAAGAAAAATTTTAGAAAAATAACTAAAACAAAAAACGCGAGGAAATTCCTCGCGTTTTTATTTTTTACTTTCTACGGCTTCTTCAGTTAGAGAACGTATCTTTAAGAGCGCGGGCAAGAGATACGAAACACCCGAAGCCACAATTATAAAGGGAAGATATTGCGGACACAAAAAGGTTTCAAGCGCAAAGGCGACCGCAATAAACGGCGCCTTCATCATTGATGCAATACAAGCGCTAACTGAAAGCATCAAAACAAGCGGATAATACTCGGCGCCGAGAAACGACGAGCAACCTATAAAAATAAAGCTACCGAGCGCCGCTCCGATTGACAGAAGCGGAATAAAGGTTCCACCGCTAAGCGAGTTTATGTTTGCCGAAAGGGTTAAAACCGAGCGAATAACTATCGTCGCCAAAACAAGACCTAATGGCGCTATGGTTACAAAAAGTTCGGACGCAAATTCGTGCCCCGTTGAAATAAAGGAAAAGGACACGAGACCCAACAAAAAGCAAACCGTGAGCACTCCAAAAATCTTATACTGAGCTGGGATTTTAAATAGAGTTTTTGTGAAAAAAGCTCGCAGAAGCTCATAAAGCTTTAAAAAACCGACTGAGAAAACTGCAAAAATGCTACCAATCAAAACCGCAATCCATATATCCTTTATGGAAAATTCGGGAAGGCTTTGAACGGGGAAAATACTTGCACCAAGATTAAAGAGCGGACAAATTGCGTGCATTAAAACGGCGCAGGTTACCGATGAAACGGCTGAGCAAAATAGCATCGAAATTTTAGGGCGGCGCTCTACGTCGTCAAAAAGAAAGCATACACCTGAAAGTCCGCCGCCAACCGCCGCAGAAAAGCCTGCGCAGGCACCAGATGAAACAAGAACCGTTGCATCCTCATCATCACTTGAAAAAGCCTTACCAACACCGCTTGAAATGGCGGCGCCCATCTGAACGCAGGGGCCTTCGTTTCCAAGAGGCAAACCGAGTAAAAACGAGAAGAGCGACGCAATAAAGGTGCCGATGCTATCGACCATGGGAGAAAGCCTTAGCTTGCCTTTTGCTGCCAAAATTGCATTTGGAATTCCGCTTCCTTTTAGATTTTCAAAGCGGGCGTAGATTTTGCAGAGCAAAAACGAAATGCCGAATAATGCAGCTAATACAAGCGGCACAAGCCACAGATTTTCCCCAAGCAGCGAGTATCCACTGTGGGAAATATGGATTATATAATGGGCGCAGAATTTATAAAGGCAAACTACACAAGAAACCAAAGCGCCGATAACGACACTTGCCAAGATTAGTTTTGCAAATCTAAAAAAACCTTTTATATTCTCCGCCCCCTTACAGTTAAAGTAAAAATCGGCACCCTTTCGGATGCCGATTTGGTGGACGATAACGGGCTCGAACCGCTGACCCTTCGCACGTCAAGCGAATGCTCTACCAGCTGAGCTAATCGTCCAAAGCCAGTATTAGTATCTTACTACATTTCATTATTAAAATCAAGTCTTTTTTAAAATTTTATTAAATTTATTTATTGGCATTATTTTAATCTCAAAAAACATCTTTTTTCTATTCCTCAAAATGCAGCATTTTTCATTGGTTATGTTTCATAAAAACGCCATACCATTTTTGTTTAATATGCCAATTTTAACACACATATTTGTATGGTATAATTACTGTGTATTTTGTATAAATTAGGAGAATCAAAATGGATAAAAATTACTACGAAATCGCAAAGAAAATCAAGGATGAAATAAAAATCGTTGTCTTAGGAAAGGACGAGATTATAAACAAGATTCTCGCCTCCACCCTCGCAGGCGGACACGTTCTTCTTGACGATATCCCGGGCGTTGGTAAAACCACTCTTGCTCTTGCCTTCTCTAAGGCTACCAGTATGGACTATCGCAGACTCCAGTTTACCCCTGACGTTCTGCCCACCGACGTTACAGGCTTTACAATTTACGATAAAAAGACCGACTCCTTCCAGTACAAAGAGGGTGTTGCCTTTTGCAATCTGTTCCTTGCCGACGAGATAAACAGAACCTCGTCCAAAACCCAGTCGGCACTGCTCGAACTGATGGAGGAGGGCAAGGTTACGGTTGACGGCGTTGAACATCCCCTACCCGACCCCTACGTTGTTATTGCAACTCAGAACCCTATCGGTTCGGTTGGAACACAGATGCTCCCCGATTCACAGCTTGACAGATTTATGGTTTGTATTTCGATGGGTTACCCCTCTGTTGAGGACGAAGTTGCCATTCTTAAAGACAGACAGGACAAAAACCCTTTGCAGTTTGTTGAGGCGGTTGCCGATAAGGACGATATTAAGGCTATGCGCGAGATAGTTAAAAACGTTTACACCCACGACAGAATTTACGACTACATCGCCGCCATCGCAGACGAAACTCGTAAAAACGATATGTTTAAATTGGGACTTAGTCCCCGCGGCTCGCTTACTCTTGCAAGAGTTGCACGTGCTGTTGCCTTCTTAAACGGCAGAGATTTCGTTATTCCTGATGATATCGCATACATATTCCGTGATGTTGCGGCTCACAGAGTTGTACTTAGTCCCAAGGCTAAGATTTCGGGACAATCCATGGACGATATTTTAAAGAGCGTGCTCGACAAGGTTCCTGCGCCCAAGCTCTCACAAGGAAGAATTTAAATGACAAAGGATAAGCTTATATATTTGGCGATTGTTATAATCGCAGGTGGTTTTTTCATCCTCTACCGCGATCCCCTTTCCCTCATTCTGTTTTTGGTTATTCTCGCAGTACCAATAATTTTGTTCGTTCTTGCGGTTTTAATGCGTCTTGGCATTAAGGTGTCGATAGAATCGGGACACGCAGTCTACTCCTGCGGCGACAAAGCAATCATCGAGGTTGTAATTGCTAATTACAGTCTGCTCCCCGTTTCGCAGGTAAAGGTGCTTGCAAACTATAAGAATCTCTTTTTCAAGCACTACGATAACGGCGAATTCAATTTCTTTGCGCCGCCGTTTTCCAAAAACCGCTACAAGATTGAGGTTGATTCCCGACACGCAGGCAGAGTTGACTTTTTCTTTAAAAAAGCATACGTTTTGGACTATTTGGGCGTTTTTTCAATTCCCATAAGGCTAAAAAAGAGCGTTTCGGTTTCGTTTTTGCCTAAGGTACACGCAATTGAGCCCACCCTGCGCCGAAACAACTACACTGCAAGTGAATCAAACGTTTATTCAAAGCACAAACCTGGCGATGACCCTTCCGAAATATTCGATATACGAGATTACGCCGACGGCGACAAGCTTAGCCGAATTCACTGGAAGCTTTCATCAAAGCAGGATAAATATATTGTTAAGGATTATAGCCTGCTTATAAATGAAGCAGTTCTCATTCTGCCCGAGCTTATGTTCGGCGAGGGCGAGGAAAACGACCTTGACCTCATCGACGCGGTTTTAGAAGTCGCTTTTTCGCTTTCGCACAACTTGGTTGAGCGAAAAACACTGCACACCATCGGATACTACAACGCCGAGATAGACAAGGTGTGCACCCAGAAGATAAACGATCTTGACGATTTATATTCAGCATTCGGAGCAATTTTTAACACCTCGAATTACTATAGCACTCCCATTTTGTCGGGCGTGGCGCAGGAAAAACAACAAGCTATGTCCCACGTGGTTTACATCACCGCCAACGTTACTCAAAAGCAGTGTCAAAATCTATCGGCGGGCAAAAGCGCCGCTTGTCTTTACACTGTCATAAACGTTATGGACGATGATGCCGCCGATATCTCCTCGGGAGAGGGGCTTAATATTATTCCAATTAGAAAGAGCTACGTTCACGAATGCCTTAACGATGCAGTTTTATAGGAGCTACAATGAAAAACAAACAAAAAATTTCGGCCAATAACGGAGTTTCGATCTCCTACAAGGTCGAGGCTAACGAGCGAATAAAGTTTCCGTTTTACAACGAAATAATGCTCACGCTTTTAGCTATAATTGCGTCTGTCGGCGCCGTTATGACCATGTCGAGCATTCTCAATTTCAGAGTTTCGCCGTCAGTTATTATATCCGTTATCGCCGTTGCCTCTATTATTTACACAGTTTTATATAGGCTCGTTAAACAAAGACGGTACCTTGTTATTGTTGGTACTGCCGCTTTAATGAGTCTTATTGCGCTTATCTTTCTAAAGGATTTTTCTAAAGGTTTTGTTATAATCTTCGACCAGTCCAGTGCCACAATATGCGATTTTATGGGTTGGCACGAGCCTATCGAAACTTATGCCTGGGAGGATGGGTTTATTCATCTTACCAACTTCGTAACCATTCTGTTTGCATTGCTACTTTCCTCTGCAATAAGCTATTTTACAATAGTAAAGCAAAGCTTTATTGCACTTTTCCTTTTAACTTTTCCCTGCTTTGAGATTGGTGCGGCCTTTGGAGCCGTGCCTAACTACCTTTATTTTTCCCTTATGCTCGCCTCGTGGGCGGCGGCTCTGTGCATATCGAGAGTTTCCAATTCTAAAATAAAAATGCGCCGCTCTAACGGTGAAAAGCAAAAGAAGGAAATTGACGGCTCTAAGCAAAAATTTGCGGGAATTGCCGTTGTTATCGCTATAGTTGTGGTTATTCTCTTCTCCTCGATAGCCTCATATCTTAACGCAATTGGCTTTACCCGCAGCGAAAACATTGACGCACTGCGAAGCGATACAAAATATGCCTTTGAAAATTTCATAGACCTTGTAAGCGGCGTCGACCACGACGGTAGCCTTAAAGAAGGCAAGCTTTACGCCGTTGATGACCGAGAGGTAAAATACAGGCATTATATGACTATGCAGACAAATATCTCGGGCATTAAAGAGCCAATAAAAATAAAGGGCTACACTGCCACTATTTATAAAAATAACCGCTGGAATCAGAGCGACAGCTACGAAAACTACGAGGCAATGTTCGAGAGCTTTAACGAGGCCTCGTATATGATGGGTGTTAACACAGGCAAGCTACTCACCTTCAGACCTAAGTTCACCGATATGGATTTTGTTGACATAACCATGAGCGATTTCAGGCGCAAAAAGGACTACGCTTACGAGCTCTACTATTCCGACACCTCTGAAAAGTTTACTCCCATTAACGACGTTTCCGTTGCCCCAAAAAGCAAATCAAAATACTCCTACACCTCATACCTCTCGATGCAGTATATCTACAAGCTTACCGAGTCGGTGCTCTACACCGACCCAAAATACAAGGCGGCGTTTTCGCAGTATTCCGATTTCGTAAACAAGGAATATACCAAATCCGAGGCCACCGCTCGTGTAAAAGAGCTTGCAATGAGCTTTGAGGCCAAGGATATGTACGGATTTATAAACGCTATCCGCCCCTATCTTGAGCAAAACATAAAGCACACAACCAAATCGGGCAAATGCCCCAAGGACGCCGATTTTGTCGAAAACTTTCTTTTCAACACAAAAAAAGGCTACAGTACGCATTTTGCCACTGCCGCCGCAGTTTTACTGCAAGAGAGAGGCTACGCGGCAAGATACGTCGAGGGCTACTTTATACCAACCAAAGCCTTTAACAATACACCCAGTGAGGATATTCTCGGTCTTAAAACTATTGACGTCACAGACAAATATGCACACGCTTGGATTGAGGTTTTTGACAAAACATATGGTTGGGTTCCTGTTGAGGTTACACCCGGATATTGGAGCGGCGAGATGAAGAAGCCCACGCCAATGTCTTCGGAAGGCACCGTGGGAAATGACGGCACCGACACAACTCCTCCCGATTCCTTCATAGTTCCCGTTCCCGATTCTAAGGACGATATTAATATTGAAATCACTGAGGATAAGGAAACCCACAACAAAATTGAGTGGTCATCTCCCGACGTTAAAACCGTGCGTGACGTTCTTATTGCCATTTTGATATCCTTGATAGCGATAGTTGTGATAATTTATATAGTTCACCTTGTAATTGCGGCCTCCAAGCGAAAGATTTACGCCTCGGATGACGTAAATAAAAAGCTGCAATACGCTTACAGATATCTCGTGCGGCTTGCCGCATATCAAAAAATCAAAATCGGCAACGTTTACGACTATATGGCGCTTGCAGACTTCATGGGCGACAAGGCCTACTACATTTCATCAGACAAGCTCAGGCGCATTTTCGGCATATTCTTAAAGCACGCATATTCACCCGAAAGCGCGAGCTTGGATGATGCAAACGAGGTTTTAAGTGAGCTTTCGGCTTATTCTCAAGGCATTTTTGATGACCTCGGAAAATATCAAAAGATATTCTATAAATATATCTTGAATCTTAAGTAATTAAAAAAGATGTGTGGAAATCCACACATCTTTTTTTACAAAATAATACAGATAAGTCCGCCACAGCCCTCGTTGATAATTCGCTCGATAGTTTCCTGAAGCTTTAAGCGAGCGTCGCTCGGCATTCTATAAAGCTTATTGTGAAGACCCTCGTTGATAAGCTCGGAAAGGGACTTTCCAAAGATATTCGAGCCCCAGATGTCCTTGGGATTTTCCTCAAATTCTTTAAGTAAATACATTACAAGCTCCTCCGACTGCTTTTCAGAGCCAACAATGGGCGAAACCTCTGCATTGATATCAGCTCGCATCATGTGAATTGAGGGAGCAGAAGCCGAAAGACGCACTCCGTATTTTCCGCCCTGGCGCACAATTTCGGGCTCGGCGAGGGTAAGCTCAGAGAGGGTTGGCATAACTATTCCATAGCCCGTTGCCTTAACCTCGTCAAGCGCAGGCTTAATTTTGTCGTATTCCTTTTTCATTTCAGAAAGCTCGAGCATCTCTGAGATAAGGTCGGCTTCGTTGGAAATGTCGAGCCCCGAGATTTCACCGAGAATTTTATAGAATAATTCACTTAGCACATCGGCAGACACTGTAGCGCTGCCGCTTCCCAAATCAATATTTGAAACCTCCGCCGACTCTATAAACTCACATTCCAACAGCCTGGGCATAGCTTTAGCTATGTCTGAAATCTTGAAAATGTCGCTCGAGGCGTTCATAACTGCGTCAAAAACAGACTTTCTTATGGGGTGATTTTGAGGAAGTGCATTTATCCAGAGCGGCATTTCCAAATTGATTTCACGCACAGGAAATTCAAACAAAATCTCTGAAAGAATGTTCCTAATATCGTCTTCACTAATCTCGTTACAGCTTACGGGAATAACAGAAACGCCATACTCTTCGGAAAGCTCCTCTGCGAGCCTTTTCGTCTGCTCACTATCGGGGTAAAGGCTATTTAAAAGCACAACAAACGGCTTGTTTATGGCTCTGAGCTCATTTACAACCCGCTGTTCAACCTCGGCATATTCCTCCCTCGGAATTTCCGAAAAACTTCCGTCACAGGTTACGACAAGGCCGATGGTCGAGTGCTCGTTTATAACCTTCTGAGTACCCACCTCGGCCGCCATATTAAAGGGAACAGCGGTATCAAACCACGGGGTCATAACCATTCTGGGCTGCTCATCCTCGATATATCCAAGTGCACTCGGAACGATATATCCGACACAGTCAATCATTCGCACGTTAAGTTCTGCGCCGTGCTCTAAGGTGATCTTAGCGGCGTCTTCTGGGATGAATTTGGGCTCGGTTGTCATAATAGTGCGCCCTGCCGATGCCTGTGGCAGCTCGTCGGTTGCCCTATCGCGCGAAAATTTGCTCTCGATATTGGGGACAACAAGCGTTTCCATAAACCTCTTGATGAGGGTTGATTTTCCCGTTCTGACGGGGCCGACCACTCCGATATAAATGTCACCGCCCGTTCTCGTGGCGATATCTTTATAGATATTTGTGTTTGTCATCTCTTTTCCTCCGTCCACACATTCGTTTGTATATGAATATGAGGACAAATTTAAGTTTATGCCACAAACAAAATAAAAAAGCTCCTTTTAAAAGGAGCTTTTAGTTTTAGCCGCCGTAGCGGATCATTTCGTCGATACAATGTTTGGCTTTGAGTCTGGTTTCCTCGTCGATTTCAATAATCTCGCCCTCGCCCTTACAGCAGGAAAGAACGTCCGCAAGAGTTGTCAGCTTCATATCGTAGCAGACAAGCTCTTTTGTCAGAGGATAGAACTTCTTGTCGGGGCATTCGTACTGAAGATGCTCAACAATACTGTTCTCGGTTCCAATGATGAATTCTTTTTTGTCGCTCTTTTTAGCATAGTCCATAATTCCGGTTGTCGAGCCGACGAAGTCCGCCTCTTTTACAACCTCGCCATTGCACTCGGGGTGTGCTAAAAACTCGGCCTCAGGATGCTTTGCCCTTGCCTCTTTAACATCATTAAGGGTTGCCTTCTGATGATAGGGGCAGCCGCCGTTTATAAGCTTAAAGTTCTTTTCGGGAAGCTGCTCTTTCAAATAACTTCCCAAATTAACATCAGGAACAAAGAGGATATTTTTCTCGGGCATAGCCTTTAGGATTTTAAGAGCCGAAGCCGAGGTTACACAAACGTCGCAAAGTGTTTTTAATTCTGCGGTTGTGTTTATGTAGGCAACAACGGCATAGCCCTCGTGTTCCTTTAGGATTTCCTCTAAAAGCTTTTTATTTATCTGCTCTGCCATAGGACAGCCCGCATCGGCATTTGAGAGCATAACAGTTTTTTGGGGCGAGAGAATTTTGACAGTTTCCGCCATAAATCGCACGCCGCACATAATAATAGTTTTACTCTCAACCGCCGCCGCCTTTTTAGCAAGCGCATAGGAATCGCCGACGAAATCGGCAACCTCTAAAATATCGTGACTCTGATAGCAATGCGCTAAAATGCAGATGTCCTTTTCCTTTTTAAGTCTTAATATTTCTTCCTGCATCTTTTTAATCATAAATAGACCTTCCTTTATCCTCTAAAAAGTTCTGTTGAGAGATACCTCTCGCCCGTATCGGGAAGCAGAACAACAATATTTTTTCCTTTGTTTTCTTCTTTCTTAGAGAGGCTTTTGGCCGCCGAGAGAGCAGCTCCCGAGCTAATTCCAACTAAAACTCCTTCAGTTTTGACAAGTTCTCTTGCCTCTTTAAATGCCTCGTCTTTTGAAATCGTGATAATTTCATCATAAATTTCCGTGTCAAGCACGTCGGGTACAAAGCCTGCGCCTATTCCCTGCAAAGCGTGTGCGCCCGCCTCTTTGCCCGACAAAACTGCCGAATCCGAAGGCTCAACCGCAACAATCTTAACGTCGGGGTTTTTGCTCTTTAAGAATCTGCCAACACCCGTTATGGTGCCGCCAGTTCCAACGCCTGCAACAAAGATATCAACCTTGCCGTCGAGGTCATTATATATCTCGGGACCTGTTGTTTCAAAATGCGCCTGCGCATTAGAAGGGTTTTCAAACTGCGAGGGAATAAACGAATTGGGAATTTCTCTTGCCAGCTCGTTTGCCTTTTCAATAGCTCCGTTCATTCCTTTTGCGCCGTCAGTTAAAATAAGCTCCGCGCCAAAGGCTCGCATCATAACCTGACGTTCAGCACTCATGGTTTCGGGCATAACTATAATAACCCTATAGCCGAGAGGCACGGCATAAGCACAAATACCGAGACCGGTGTTGCCCGAAGTTGGCTCAATGATGGTGCCGCCTCTTTTAAGAGCTCCCGATTTCTCGGCATCCTCAATCATTTTTTTGCCCACTCTGTCCTTAGACGAGCCTGCGAGATTGAAGCGCTCAAGCTTTGCATATATAGATGCGCCTAAACCCTGCGCATAGTTATTTAATTTTAAAAGCGGCGTGTTTCCGATAAGCTCGGCCGCCGAACTGTAAAGCGCCATAAAATTTCTCCTTTTAGACTTGCTTTAAAAATATTATATTATTTATCGCCGTCTGCGTCAAGCATTTTAAAGAAAAGACACCGCTCCAAATAATGCCTTTTGCTTGACATTTTTTAAAACCGCATTATAATTATAGTAAGAAAAAATAAGGTGGCACACTATGAAATATAAATACGAAACACATTTACATTCATGTCCCGTTAGCCGATGTGCAAAGGCAGGCATTGAAGAGTCACTTAAATATTACAAAAAGCTCGGCTACGACGGCGTTTTTTTAACCAACCATTTTATCGGTGGCAATTTCCAAGATGAAGGACTTACCACTGATGCCGAAAAGATCGACTTTTATTTAAGCGACTATTTCGAGGGGCTCAAGGTTGCAAGGAAAATCGGAATCAAGCTCTTTTTCGGAGTTGAAATGAGCTATAAGCACCACACCGACTTTTTAGTTTACGGTCTTTCGCCCGAATGGTATCAGGAGCATCTCGAGGTTTTGAATATGCCCTTCCCCGAAAGGCTCGATTACCTAAAGATGCACGGCGCGTTTATTGTGCACGCACATCCCTTCAGAAACTCCTTTAATTCCGATTCGTTACCTCTGCCCATCAGTCTTTTCCCGAGGCACGTTGATGCAGTTGAGGTTAAAAACGCCGCCAACAGTAAAGAGCTTGACAAAATCGGACTTTACTATGCTAACCATTATGGTCTGCAGCATTTCGCCGGAAGCGACAATCACAGAGGCGAAAATCAGAAAAGGCTTTGCGGAGTTGCAACAAAAACTCCTATAAACGACGTCGATGATTTCGTTAAAGCTTTAAAAGAGAAAAAATACAAGATATTTTAGTTAGTAAAAAAGCCTATGCCGAGTGGCATAGGCTTTTTAATTTACTTTTTCTTTTTTCTGACTAAAATAATGGTAACAACCGTGCCTGCCAAAAGTAAAACTGCTAAAACGACAATAATAATGATAATTATGAGGTTGTTATCTGCGTTATTTTGGTCTTCCTCGAGGATTTCATCCTCATTTTTTTCGGGGTTCTGCTCGTTTTCGTCAGATGGAGCATCTCCAGGCAGGGTGCTTTGTGCACTATCGGAATTGGGAGAGGAGCTTGTAGTTTCCTCTATTTTTTCACCGTAATCCTTTTTAATCTGCGAGCCGCAAGCCTGACACTTATAAATCTGATAGCCCTCCGAGTCCTTTGAAGGCTCAACGGTTTGAAAAAGCTTGTAGTCGTGAGGAAGCTTATCGGTTGTTTCAAAGCCTCTTATCTCCAAATCGCAAGCGCTGCATCTTCTGCCCTCGGAAATTCCGGTGCTCTTGCAGGTTGCCTTCTCTTCGGGAACCGCCTCAATCTTGTGCCCAATAGCGCCGCAATCGGTTTTGCGGACATCTATAAACTGCTCCTTATCAGACACAAAGAATATATCGCCTGCGTAAAATGCTTTGCCATTTTCAAAGCCTGACTGCAGGCAATAGTAAATACCTTGATTGCCGTAGTTGAAGTATGCGCCCCAACGTTTTCTGATAACCTGCTCATCAAGAGCACTTCCGCTACCGTCCGGCTTGGTGTTAAAACGATCTATGGGAATAATAAGGTAACCGTCAAGGTTTCCGTTTACGGTAATAAGCTTATCCTTGTTGCCGCCTGAAACCGAAATTGTCCGGCTTCTTAATGTGTTTGCGTCAAGATAGGTTATGCCGCCCTCGGTTAAATAATAGGGTGTTGTTCTAAAATTAGCTGATCCCACGTATTCGTTTTCGGATGGAGCGAGTCTTATAGAAAACTTAACCACTTCATTTTTCTTGCTACCATCTTTTGTTGCGACTCTAAAAGCAAGATATTTTACGCCGCTTAGGTCTATCTCTTTAGGAACGCCCTTTGTTCTTACTCCGTGCTTGTAAATAGCTCCATCATAATAAGTCTTACTGTTATCGTAGTTGTCGTACATCGAGAGCATAGCCTCTCCCGAGGTGTAGGGATTACCCTTGGAATCAACAACGCTGGAATTATTTTTAGAGTTCAGGATAAGTTCTCTTGCTCTGTCGCCGTTTGGCAGAGTAGTGATGTGAACAAACTGTCTACTGCTTTCAATGCTGGGAGTATTATTCTTGGCATCGAGCGGCATTTTGCCAAAAGCATCACCAACTCTGACCTGATCAAAGCTTCTGTATCCGCCGACTCTCATAGCATAGAAAGCTGTGTCGTCAACCAAAGGAGAATACATTTCACCATCGGATTCTCTCTTATCGCTTATCTGCCGAGAGAAGCTTTCTAAGCTGTTTACGATAAAGCCATCGCCGAGCAGAAAAGCCTTGTTTTCCCAGCTGCTATCTTTAGCAGGATTACCGTCAACGTCGGTATCGCCTGTGCGAAATTCAAAAACTATATTTTTAAAGTTTCTTTGAAGGTCATCTCTTTTAACAACAGTCGTCGAGCTTGTCTTAAGGGGAATGAACAAGTACCCATCCATATCGCCAACAAATTCTATTCCCGAGGTGCGACTATTGGGATTTCTATTTTTGTTAGCCGGCATATATCCCGACTGCGAGTGACACGGGGTCATCGAGCCGTCAACAAGATCAAGCCAATAGAAATACTGGCTGTAATTTGTTGTTAGCGCAGTTGTTTTGTTTAAAGCAGATTTAAGGGAGATACGCATAGTCGATGTCTGAGAGGAATATGCGGGTCGGTTATCCTCTATTTTAATGCGAAAACCGATAAAAACATTTTCAGTATCAGATCCAATGCTGATGCCTTCGGGAATTCCCTCTCCTAAGTATTTTTGATTTATTGCTTTATATGTAATATTAGCGGCATCTAATGTAAGCGAGAAGGTGCTGTTTTTCTTGGCTTTTCCCGACTTACTATCAGTCTCATACGGTTTTTCAAGGACAATGAAATCCTCATCGTTTATATTATCGAGTGTGATTTTTCTGCCATCAGAAAATTCATAATATTTTTCATCAATCTTTTTATCTACGTCTAACAGATATGACGCGCCTGTGCCTGCAGAATATCCTTTTTTTGAGGGAGCCGCAAATGAAGGAAATGACATAAATGACAAAATAATTGCAGTCAAAATTATAATAGATACGCTTTTTTTCATTGATTCTCTCCATTTTTACATGATGCTTCTATTATACTTGAAAAGCGATTTCTTGTAAACATTTATATAGGAAATTTACAAAAAATAAACATATAAAAACCTCCCGAGTTTCCTCGGGAGGTTTTAATTTTAGAATATAGAATTAAGACTTATAAAATCTTATCTTCTTGCTCTTTTCTTAGTTGCGAAAAGAACGGTTGCTGCGCCGAGAGCAACGATCATCATAACTACTGCGAAGAAGTTATTTTCACCTGCATCGGGAGCCTCGGTCTCGCCGAGCTCGTCAACAAAGTTGTCTTCCTCAGTGTAGTCACAGTTCTTACATTTAAGAACGTCGTAACCCTTTTCGGTAGCAGTAGGCTCAATGGTTTCGATTGTCTCGAGCTCGTGGTCGATCATATCGATTTCCTCGCAGCCTTCCTGAACCTCGCCGCACATGGAGCAAGCCTTACCAGCGGTAGTGCCTTCCTTGGTGCAGGTTGCAGGAACCTCTGCTACGTCCTTATCCTTGTTGTGAGCAACTGTTGCGGTTTCCTCGCAGCCTTCCTGAACTTCTCCGCACATGGAGCACTTCTTACCG
>JAZRHT010000181.1:0-5126 GCA_045644905.1 Oscillospiraceae bacterium | reverse complement strand
TAAAGGCGAAACAAGTGGAAATTATCAGCACATCGTTTCCATAACTGCCGACTGCGATAAAGATGCTCTTAAAATTGAGGTAAAGCCCGACGGACCTGCCTGTCATTTGGGAACAGAGTCCTGCTTTGAAAATAAGGTTTTCGAAAGCGATGAGAATTTCGGCTTCTCGCTCGAAGCCCTTATGAAAATGATTGAGGGCAGAAAAGTAGAGAAAAAAGAAGGCTCTTATACCACCTATCTTTTTGAAAAGGGTCTTGATAAAATTCTTAAAAAGGTCGGAGAGGAAAATACAGAGGTTATCATTGCCGCTAAGGGCGACGATAAAAAAGAAACCATTTACGAAATTGCCGACCTCACCTATCACATTATGGTGCTTATGATTGAGATGGGCATCTCGCTTGATGATATTCACAAAGAGCTTGCTTCACGTCACGTTATTGACCACAAAGTCAAGCAGGAGAAGATGACAAAATGATGCTTTGCGATCTGCATACCCACACCACCTTTTGCGACGGTCAAAACACCGCCGAAGAAATGGTGCTCGCTGCGATAGAAAAGGGTCTTGATACTATCGGTTTTTCGGGGCATGCCTATACATCTGTTGACGGCGATTACACCATGACCCCTCAAAACACCGAGAAATATAAAACTGAAATAGCTCATCTCCGTGAAAAATACAAGGACAAAATTAAGATTCTTTGCGGCATTGAGCAGGATTATTTTTCCGATTTAAAGCCCGAGGGCTATGATTATGTAATCGGCTCGGTTCATTCTATTGAGAAGGACGGAAAATTTTATTCAGTCGATCATAGCGAAGAATATCTTGCCCGCACTGTAAAGGAAATTGGCGGCGACTATATCGGCTTTTGTGAAATGTATTTCGAGCTTGTCGCCAAGATTTACGAAAAAACAAAATGCGATATTATCGGGCATTTCGATCTTTGCGCTAAATTTAATGGCGACGGAAATAAGCTTTTTGATGAAACCGACCCTCGCTATATAAAGGCTGGAGAAAAAGCAATTTTAAATCTCCTTAAAAGTGGAAAACCCTTCGAAATCAATACAGGCGCAATTCATAGGGGATATAGGAATATTCCATATCCTGCGCCGCACTTTTTAAAGTTTATCTATGAAAATGGCGGAAAGGTTATCCTCTCGAGCGATAGTCACAGTACAAAAACATTGTGCTTCGAATTCGATAAATGGAAACCCTTTGTCGAAAATATCGGCTTTAAGTTTTAAAGCAAAAGTGGGAGAGCATAAATGCTTTCCCACTTTCATCTTGTAAACGAAAAATGCATAAACAATCATTTAATATGTAATTAATAAATTATAAAAATGCTTGAATATTATTGACAATTGCGCAAATGCTGTGTATAATGTATCTATATTTTTTATCCCGTATTGAATAAATATTCATAATATTCACGCAGTTATGAATATACAAGCCTAAAAGGAGCGAAATACAATGTTAAATTTAAAAGGAAAAAGCTTTTTAAAGCTTTTAGATTTGTCCCCCGAAGAAATCGGCGGTCTTATCGATCTTGCCGCTGACTTAAAGGACAAGAAAAAGAAGGGCATCCCTCACCGTCTTTGCGAGGGTAAAAACGTTGCACTGCTTTTTGAAAAGGACAGCACAAGAACCCGCTGCGCCTTTGAGGTTGGGGCGGCAGACCTCGGTATGCACCCCATTTATTTGGGACCAAGCGGCTCGCAGATGGGCAAAAAGGAGAGTATTGCTGACACTGCAAGGGTCTTAGGCAGAATGTTTGACGGCATTGAATACAGAGGCTACGGACAAGAAATCGTTGAGGAGCTTGCATCTTTCGCAGGCGTTCCCGTTTGGAATGGACTTACAAACGAATTTCATCCCACACAGATTTTAGCCGACTTCTTAACCATTATCGAGCATTGCGGCGAACTTCGCGGAAAGAAGCTCGTTTATATGGGCGATGCTCGTTATAATATGGGCAATTCGCTTATGGTTGGATGCGCTAAAATGGGAATGCATTTTGTCGCTTGTGCCCCCAAGAAATATTTCCCTGATGCCGCTCTTATAAAGGAGTGTCAGAAGGTAGCGAATGAAACAGGCGCAGTTTTAGAGTTTATCGAGGAGCCCGAAAAGGCAGCCCTCAATGCCGATGTTATTTATACAGACGTTTGGGTTTCAATGGGCGAGCCCAGTGAGGTTTGGGCAGAAAGAATCAAAGAGCTTTCGCCTTATCAGGTAAATTCGAGCCTGATGGAAATCGCAGGTGAAAAGTGCCGCTTTATGCATTGCCTGCCCGCATTCCACGATCTTAAAACCAAGATCGGCAAAGAGGTTTATGATAAATTCGGCTTAGATGCTCTCGAGGTTACAAACGAGGTATTCGAAAGCGAAAAATCAATAGTGTTTGACGAGGCAGAAAACCGCCTGCACACTATAAAAGCCGTTATGGCGGCAACACTGTAAAAAAATGCTAAAAAGTGCTTGACACAGCCGTTGAGCCGTGCTATACTAAACCCGTATTTTAAAGGCTGTGACGAAGACGGTTTAAAGTTTTCTATTTTCAGAGAGTCGGTGTCTGGTGCAAACCGATAATAGTGCTTTAAAAACCCATCACTTCCGAGCCGAAAGCCCGAAAGCCATTAGGTGAGTAGACGTTTTCCGTGATTGCTGCGTAAAGGCATAGGGATTGATAGATCCTAAAGTGGCAGTGAAAACTGCAATTTGAGTGGTACCGCGAGTGATTTTTAACACCCGTCTCAAAGAAATCTTTGGGACGGGTTTGTTTTATTTATATTGATTTCTAAAAGGAGGAATTAAAATGTCAAAGGCTACAAACGAGACTATGTACGAGGTGGCGATGCGAATTCGCGAGATGCGTCTGATTGCAGGTTTTTCGGAAGCTGAAATGGCAGAAAAAACCGAAACCGAACTCGATACATATATTAAACTCGAATCGGGCGAGCTTGACTTTCCTTTTTCTTTCATTCATAAATGTGCGCAGGTTTTCGGCATCGGTATGTCCGATCTTCTTGAAGGCTCAACAAGTGCTCGTCTTACTTCCTACACCGTAACAAGAAAGGACAAGGGCCAGCAGACCGCAAAAGAGGACGGCATCAATATCGCAAACCTCGCCCCCAAATTCAGAAATAAAATTGCCGAGCCTTATTGGGTTAAATATGATTATGACCCCGCTGGGCAGAATAAACCCATCCATCTTGCAACCCACTCGGGTCAGGAATTTGACCTTGTTATAAGCGGAAAGCTCAAGGTTCAGGTTGGCGAGCACACCGAGATTCTTGAGGAAGGCGACAGTATTTATTACGATTCGTCCACACCCCACGGAATGATTGCGGTAGATGGTCAGCAGTGCGTTTTCCTTGCAGTTGTGCTTCCCGGAGAAGACACAAAGGAGGAAGAGGTCAGAAGGAGCATAGTAACTGCAAAATCCTCCGAGCCCCTCGTTTGCGAGAAGTTTGTTAAAACCGTCGAGGACGAAAAGGGCGCGCTTCAGAGTATCAAGTTTGAAAACACCGATACCTTCAACTTCGGCTTTGACATTGTCGATAAAATTGCCGAGAAATATCCCGATAAGCTCGCAATGCTCCACCTTGACGTAAACAGAAACGAGCGCCGCTTTAGCTTTAAGGATATAAAGCAGTATTCCAATCAGACTGCAAACTATTTCACCTCGCTCGGAATCAAAAAGGGCGATAAGGTTATGCTTGTCTTAAAGCGCCATTATCAGTTCTGGTTTGCGATGGTTGCGCTTCATAAGATAGGCGCAGTTGCAATCCCTGCAATAAATCAGTTAAAAGAGCACGATTTCGAGTATCGCTTTAATGCCGCAGGCGTTTCTGCTATCGTTTGCACCGCAGATGGTGACACCGCTGATATCGCTGCCGCCGCAGCAGAAAAATGCCCTCAGGTTAAGAATAAAATCTTAGTTGGCGGTGAAAAAGAGGGCTGGCACAATTTTGATAAGGAATTTTCTCTCTTTACCCGCAAATTTGTTCGCCCTGAGGATGCAAGCGCAGGCGATGAAACCGCACTTATGTTCTTTACTTCGGGCACAACGGGTAATCCCAAAATGGCCGCTCACAAGCACACCTATGCACTCGGTCATTTTGTAACCGCTAAGTATTGGCACTGCTGTGAGCGTGACGGACTGCATCTTACCATCTCCGACACCGGCTGGGGCAAGAGCCTTTGGGGCAAGCTCTACGGTCAGTGGCTCTGCGAGGGCGCAGTATTTGTTTATGACTTTGACCGCTTTGACGAAAACGATATTCTTCCCATGTTCGCAAAATACAACATCACAACCTTCTGCGCACCTCCCACAATGCTCAGAATGCTTATTCGTGGCGACCTTTCTAAGTATGATTTAAGTTCAATTCATCATATGACAACCGCCGGCGAGGCTTTAAACCCCGAGGTTCACAAGCAGTTTAAGGCTGCAACGGGTCTTGAGATTATGGAGGGCTTCGGTCAAACTGAAACCACTCTTGCGATAGCAAACCTCTATGGCACAACTCCCAAGATTGGCTCTATGGGTAAGGCATCGCCTCAGTTTGACCTTGACATAGTTGACCCCGACGGCAACAGCGTTGCCGCAGGTGAGGTCGGCGAAATCGTTATCCACACAGATAAAGAAGTTCCTTGCGGACTCTTTAAAGAGTATTATCTCGACACTGAGAAAACCTCAGAAGCTTGGTATGACGGACTTTATCACACAGGCGACACCGCTTGGCGCGATGAGGACGGATATTTCTACTATGTCAGCCGTATAGACGACGTTATCAAGTCATCAGGTTATCGTATCGGACCGTTTGAAATTGAAAACGTTATTATGGAGCTTCCTTATGTTCTTGAATGTGGCGTTTCTGCTGCACCCGACGAAGTAAGAGGTCAGGTAGTTAAAGCAAGTATCGTTCTTACTAAAGGCACAGAAGGCACAGAAGAACTTAAGAAAGAAATCCAGAAATACGTTAAAGAACACACAGCACCTTACAAATATCCCAGAATTGTTGTGTTCAAGGATGAACTGCCCAAGACTGTAAGCGGTAAGATTCAGCGTAATAAATTATAAGATTGCGACAAATCGGTAATATGACATTTTTTGACACTTGGAGTACAT
>JAZRHT010000180.1:0-9865 GCA_045644905.1 Oscillospiraceae bacterium | reverse complement strand
ATTAAAGGCTTTTTGCAGTGGGCATATAATTTCTATTATGGCGAGCTGAGCAAGGGCATCTTTAACCCCGCTATGAATCCCGTTTCAAACTTTCCAAATGCAGGCACATCGTACTTTGTCTATCCCGCATTTGACGGTAGTGCCTATCAGTCGGTAAGGCAGAAAAACTTTGCTGAGGGGCTTATTGATATGAGGTCTCTTCAGCTTCTTGAAAGCCTATTAGGGCGAGAGGAGTGCGATAAGCTTATACAAGAGCATTTAGGCGAGCTTACTTTCTTTACCGCTCCAAAGGACGCTCAGGCCCTCTTAGATTTCAGAAAAGCAGTTAACCAAAAAATAAAAACCGCCATCGCAGAAAGGAAAAACTAAAATGAAAGACATTTATTTAATCCCTCCCCACGAGCTCTCAAAAGGCTCAAATATTAAGCTCAACGTTTGCGAGCACGAGGTTGATATGTATTGGAAGGTTGCCATTGAGGTGCTCGAGACCATAGCAGAAAACAACAAAAAGGGCGAGCCTACCCTTATGGTAGTGCCCTACGGACCGGTAGGACCTTATGCAAGAATTGCCGAGCTTGTAAACAAATATCGCATTTCGCTCAAAAACTGCTGCTTTATCAATATGGACGAATACCTTAATGATGATCACACCTATATTGACCGTGATCATCCGCTCTCCTTCAGAGGCGGTATGGACAGAAGCTTTTACAGCAAAATTGACGATGAACTCAACGTTTTAGAGGAAAATCGCATTTTTCCCGAGCCGGGAAAAGAGCATATTGTAATGGACAAAATCAAAGAATACGGCAAGCTCGATATGGTGTTTGGTGGAGTCGGAATTAACGGACACTACGCCTTTAACGAGCCTCCCGAGGCAGATGAAAAGGTAACCGCCGAGGAGTTTGCACAGCGCGAGACAAGAGTTCTTAAAATCACAAGAGAAACCAAAACCATAAACGCATATATGAACTGCGGAGCAAACTTTGATGCCATTCCCGATTGGTGTATAACCGTCGGAATGAAGGAAATGCTTATGGCTAAAAAGGTTCGTATGTGTATGCCGAGAGATTGGAATGCGGCGGCGCTTAGAAAAATTCTGCACGGAGAGGTTACTGCGAGCGTGCCCTGCTCACTGTTCCAAAACCACCCCGATGCAATGATTTATGCCGCTTCTGTTGCAACAGCCTGCCCCATTCCCGAAATAAGAGTGTATAACAAATGAGTGTTTGTGTTATAAAAAATGCCGACCTTGTTTTGCCGGAGCGGGTCATTCCCAATTCGAGCGTTTTAATAAGCGGCGGAAAAATTTCGAAGATAGATTACAGCGGGCAAATCCCAAAGAACGCAAAGGTTATCTCGGCCGAGGGCAGTTATCTGCTTGCCGGCTTTATTGACACCCACGTTCACGGCGGCGGAGGCGCAGATTTTATGGACTGCACACTCAGCGCCTTTGAAACCGCTGTCACAACCCATCTGCGCTATGGAACTACAACGCTGCTCCCAACCGCTATGAGCGCATCGGAGCGTGACCTTACTGATTTTCTTTTGACCTTCAAAGAGTTTAAAAGAAAGAGCGCTTATGCCAAAATTACTCCCGGAGTACATATTGAAGGGCCTTATTTTTCGGGCGCAACCGCTAAGAGCAGCGGCGCTCAGCCACGGGATGTACTGCGCCTTGCTGACAGCGATGAAATTGACAGACTTCTCTCGGTCGCAGGCGGTGATATACTGCGCTGGGATGCTGCCCCTGAGCTTTTGGGCAGCGATATGTTCGTTAGGAAAATGCGCCAAAATAACATTATCTGCTCCATAGCCCATTCTGCCGCAACAAGCGAGCAGGCGCAGGCGGGGATAGATAATGGTTTTAGCCACGTAACGCATTTTTACAACGCGGTCACAACCTATCACAAAAAGGATCAAAAGGTTTTGGCGGGCGTTGTTGAGGCGGCCTATCTCAATCCGCAGGTCACAGTTGAGCTTATCTGCGATGGTAGACATATTCCCCGAGATATTTTAAGGCTTGCCCTTAAAATCAAGGGGACGGATGGAGTTTCTGCCATAACCGACGCTATGCGCCTTGCGGGAACCGACCTTAAAAGCGGCAAGCTCGGAAGCCTTAAAAGCGGCACCGACGTTATCGTGGACGATGGTGTTGCTAAGCTTCCCGACCTTTCGTCCTATGCGGGCAGTATCTGCACTTCGGAAAGATGCCTTAAGGTGCTGTGTGCAGACTATGGAATTTCCATAATAGATGCTTCGGCAATGCTCTCAAAAGCACCTGCAAAGCTGCTTGGAATTTTCGATAGAAAGGGAACTATCGCACAGGGCAAGGATGCCGATTTGGTTTTAGCAGATAAATCCTTTAACGTTAAAAACGTATTTTTAGCGGGTAAGCAGGTATTTTAAAAATTAAGTGCGGATACAGAAAAAGTATCCGCACTTTTTATTTACTTGTAAAAATATATGTGTTATACTAAAAAAAATAGGATGAATGAGAGAAGATAAAATGCAAACTAATAGTCACACAATTAAAAGAATGGTACTTGCGGCGATGTTTTTAAGCATCGGATTTGTGCTGCCTATATTTACAAGTCAGATCAAGGAAATCGGCGACACACTTCTGCCAATGCACATTCCCGTTATGCTTTGCGGTCTTATTTGCGGCGGAAAGTACAGCTTTTTTGTGGGAATGCTTTTGCCTCTGTTTCGTAGCGTTGTTTTTGGAATGCCGCCTATTTATCCCAACGCTGTCTGGATGGCGATAGAGCTCGCGACTTACGGATTTGTTATCGGCTTTTTGTATTACCGCATGAAGAATAAAAACATTAAAGGCGTCTATATAAGCCTTGTGTCCGCTATGATACTTGGTAGAATTGCGTGGGGAATAGCTAAAGCAATTTTGCTCGGACTTGGCGGCAAAGCATTTACAATATCTATGTTTATAGCAGGCGGATTTATTGACGCCATTCCCGGAATAATAATTCAGCTTGTTTTAATACCGCTGATAATGGCGATACTTAATAAAAAGAAAGCTCTTAACTAAAAAACGTTCATATTTTAAATTTGATAAAAGGAGTGAGAACACAGTGGATAAATTTGTTTTGCACAGTAAATTTAAGCCGACGGGCGATCAGCCACAGGCGATAGACAAGCTCGTTGAAGGCATAAATCGAGGCGACAAGGCGCAGACGCTCCTGGGTGTAACAGGTTCGGGAAAGACCTTTACTATGGCAAATATTATCGAGCGTGTAAACCGCCCGACCCTCGTTCTCGCTCACAATAAAACCCTTGCGGCACAGCTTTGCTCTGAGTTCAAGGAATTCTTCCCCGAAAATGCGGTGGAATATTTTGTTTCATATTACGACTACTATCAGCCTGAGGCTTATATAGCAAACACCGACACATATATTGAGAAGGATAGCTCGATAAACGATGAAATCGAGCGCCTTCGTCATAGCGCAACGGCGGCTCTTTCGGAGCGCAGGGACGTTATTATCGTTGCGTCTGTTTCATGCATTTACACCCTCGGCGACCCTAAGGACTATCAGAATATGGTGCTCTCGCTGAGAGTTGGAATGGAAAAGGAAAGGGATGCGCTTCTCTCTGAGCTTACAAATCTACAGTACGAGCGCAACGACGTTGCTCCCGTGCGAAATCAGTTTAGAGTGCGTGGGGACGTTGTTGAGATTTTCCCTGCGTATTCTCAGGAAAAGGCGATAAGAGTAGAATTTTTCGGCGACGAAATAGACAGAATAACCGAGATAAATGCGCTAACGGGCGAGCTTCTCGAGGTTGTTGCTCACGCCGCAATTTACCCGGCATCGCACTATATCGTTCCTCACGAAAAGCTGCTTCGTGCCATCGGCGAAATCAAAGAGGAGCTCAACGAGAGAATCGGCTATTTCAAATCTCAGGATAAGCTCATTGAGGCGCAGCGAATTGAACAGCGCACCAATTATGACATAGAAATGCTGCAAGAGATAGGCTTTTGCAGTGGCATCGAAAACTATTCGAGAATGATGTCGGACAGAAAGCCCGGTCAAAGACCTTACTGCCTACTTGACTATTTCCCCGACGATTTTCTTATTTTTGTTGACGAATCTCACGTTATGCTCCCTCAGCTCAGAGCAATGCACGCAGGCGACAGAGCGAGAAAAGAAAGTCTTGTTGATTTCGGCTTCCGTCTGCCGTCGGCATTTGATAATAGACCACTCAATTTCTCGGAGTTTGAGGGCCTTGTAAATCAGGCGATATTCGTTTCGGCAACCCCTGCCGACTATGAAAAAGAGAAAAGCAGTCAGATAGCCGAGCAGGTTATTCGCCCGACGGGACTTTTAGACCCCATTATTGAGGTGCGCCCTGTTGAGGGACAGATTGATGACCTTGTTTCAGAGATAAATTTAAGAATTGAGAAAAACGAGCGAGTTCTTGTAACAACTCTGACTAAGAAAATGGCGGAGCATTTAAGCTCATTTCTTGCCGATTTGGGCATAAAAGTTAGGTATATGCACCACGACGTTGACACAATCGAGCGAATGGAGCTCATTCGTGGACTTAGACTTGGCGAGTTCGATGTGCTTATCGGAATAAATCTGCTTCGTGAGGGTCTTGATCTGCCCGAAGTTTCGCTTATTGCCATTTTGGATGCCGATAGTCAAGGCTTCCTGCGAAGCGAAACGGCGCTTATTCAGATAATCGGTCGAGCCGCCCGAAATGCAGAGGGCAAGGTTATTATGTATGGCGACGAGGTTACTCCCGCTATGCAGAGCGCCATTATGGAAACTGAGCGCAGACGAGAAATTCAAGAGCGATATAACAAAGAGCACGGCATTGTGCCCAAGACTATTGTTAAGGACGTTCGTGACGTTCTTGAAATCAGCCGCAAGGACAAGGGCGAAAAGGATGCAAGGCAAATGTCAAGGCTCGAGCGTGAGCAGGAAATCCGTAGGCTTACCGCCGAAATGCGCAAAGCCGCGCAATTACTCGAATTTGAACAGGCCGCATTCCTGCGAGATAAAATCGCAAAGCTCAGAGGCTAAAAGACTTATAAATAAAAAGCTCTCCCGAGAGGGAGAGCTTTTTTTATTTGCTTGCGTGGTATTCGTCGAGGCGGCCGAGGATAAGGGCGAGGGTTTTAATTCCTCCGATGAAAGCCTCAATAGAGAGCGATTCGTCGCTCTGATGAGCGCCGCCGTGACCTGCGGGGAGTCCGAGCTCTGCGCGGCTCCAAGGGGCACTGTGGGAAATTGCAAATGCGTTTTTAAGACGTCTTGCATAGGTGCCGCCGTAGGTTTTATAGGGCTTGGCATCCGAAATGCCGCTAACGTCACGGCAAGAGCCTAAGATAATTTCCATATCCTTGCCGCTCTCGTCTAAGAGGAAGCCCTCGTCGTTACTTTCGATTTCAGCATCAAATCCGAGGCGGTCGAGCGCATTTATGAGATTTTTCTCGGTCTTAACGGGGTCAACCTCGTTTCCGTAACGAATGTCGAGGGTGAAAACAAGCTTGCCGTTTTCGATTTTAGCAATTCCGTTAGCGCAGGTGAGCTTTCCGAAAACGCCCTCGCTTGCAATGTCGAGATTTTCGCCAAAGCAGTCGCCAATTGCGGTTTTGAGATTTGTGAAAATCTCCTTATCGTTTTCGCAAATATCAAGAGAGAGGAGTTTTTCTGCGGCTTTAACTGCGGCATTTATGGATTTTTCGGGGTGTGCGGCGTGTGAGGTAAGTCCCTCGGAAACAAATGATATGTCATCCTTAGCCTTTACCGAAACTCTGTCGAGAACAACGTTAAAAGCCTTGCCGCCTTCAAACTCAGTAACGTCGCAAAGAGCTTTCTTGCTGCGGCAAACGGCGTGCAAAATTCCTTTTTCGCCGAGGCTAACAGGGAAATCGCTGTCGGGAGTTATCGAAACGGCGGGCATACGCTCGTTTTTAACAAACTCGTACATATCCTGCATTCCTGTTTCTTCACTGCCGCCAACATAGATTGTAATTCTGCTTTTGGGCTCGAGCCCTGCCGCGCGCAGAGCCTTAATTGCATAAAGCATTTCGATAACGGCGGCCTTGTTATCGCTGATTCCTCTGCCATAAAGAATGCCGTTTTCCTCGATGGGCTCGAAAGGAGTGGTTTTAATCCAGTCATCGTTAACGGGGACAACGTCGGCGTGTCCGAAAAGGCCGATTCCGTCGCCTTTTCCTTCTAAAACGGCAAGAGCATAGCCGCGCTCGTGCTTAACTTCCATAGGGATGCCGTTTTTATTGTAAATTTCAGCGGCTAAATTAAGAGCATCGTCAACGTCCTTGCCGAAGGGCAGTCCGTCCGCCCCTGCTCTTGAAATAGAGGGGATTTTAACAAGAGCTTTGAGGTTTTCTATAATTTCGCTCTTATTTTCATCGATGTATTTTTCGACGTCGTTATACCATTTTTCCATTGTTAATTCCTCGCTTATATTTCGTTTTTTGCCTTGCCGCTGTTTTTTCTCAGGGCAAGATAGCTTTCTAAAATTATAACTGCGGCAACTGCATCGACGGTTTTCTTGCGTTTTTTACCTTTGACATCTGCTATATTAAGATAGGTGTGAGCTAAAACCGTGCTCGAGCGCTCATCGCAGAGCTGTACGGGGATGTTTTCGAGCATTTTCCCAAGGCTTTCTGCAAACTCTCGGCAGGCTTTGGCGCTATCGCCCTCGCTGCCGTCCATATTCTTTGGAAGTCCGACAACGACGAGCTCTGCACCAAGCTCTTTTGCCTTGGCAGAGACTTTTTCAAGGCGACGCTCGTTATTATATTCTTCGATAACGCAAACAGGGGATGCGAGCATTTCGCCTTTGTCGCAAACGGCAATTCCCGTTCTCGCAACGCCTCTGTCAACCGACATAATTATCATATACAAACTCCTTAGATTTAGTAAGAAAATTATACAACATATTTTTAGGATTATCAAGCATTAGGACGGATAAACTAACAAATGGAGGAAGATTTAAATGAAAAAAAGCGAAATTTTAAAAGGTCGGCGCGAAATTTCTAAGATTTGCGGAAAAGGGGAGTACCTCTTTTTCGCTTCAATACTGCTGTCAGCCGCCGCTCTCTGCACTATTCTGAGCCTATTTGTCGATTTACTTTTCAGAAATCCATCAGTAGCCGAGGTTTACACAAATCTGCTGCCTAAAAATTCGGGTGCTCCCGAAAATTTATCAATGCCGCCATTTTTATCCTCGGCTATAAGCATTTTAAAGGATTTTGGTATCTCTGCTTTAAAGGGACTTCCTACGGCGGCGGTGTTTGTGCTCTGTTTTCTCTTTATAGTTTGTCCCGTCTATCAAGGAACAGTCCGCTACTGCGCTTATCTTATTGAGGAGGGAAAAGCACTTCCCATTAGGGCAATTCTTTTTTATTTTCTCTCGCCCAAATTCTATTTCCCGTGTGTTTTTCTTAGTATAAAAATATTTTTAAGAAAGCTGCTGCTTGCCGCGGTATTTCTGCTTTTGCCCTCTCTATGCATCGCCCTTTCGCTGAGTCTTGGCTCGGATTATTACGGAGAAAACACCCTCGGTGCACTAACCCTTATTCTGTCGGCGGTGTGGCTGCTTCTCGCAGTTGTGCTTTTTCTTATTTACTGCGAAAAGTACAGCGCGGTAAGATATCTTTTTGCGCTCGGCTTTACTAAAAAGCTTTTTAAGGCATCAAGGGAAATTACCGAGGAAAAGAGAGGCTGGCTTTTTACTCTGCGCCTTAGACTTATGTTAAATCTGCCGCTTGCAATTTTTATTGTAACGGCGCCGCTTTCGCTCTCTCGAATGATTTTCGGGCATTGTCTTTGTGTAAAGGCGCTCATAAGTGAAAAGCGCAAAATAGCATAAACCCCGTCACCTAAAAGAGTGACGGGGAGGCTTTGACAGATGAGCTCTATTTAGCAGCCGCAATGGGAACTTGCGTCGTCTATATCAAGTCGGGGTGGAAAAAACTGATCTGTTGGGAAATTAAGACGGGAGAAAATTTCGCAGGGACTTTCGGGAGTCGGAGCGGTTGTGGAGCATTCCTTGTCGGGAATGCAGAAATCATAGCAGGGAAGCAGCATCTGAACCCTGCGAGTAAGCTGAACGATTGAGAAAACTCCCAGAGTGATTAAAAGGTCCTGCGAAGTGTTCTCACCGGAGTAATCGGCGCTTCTTCCAAAGCAGCAGGTTTTAAAATGCGAGCAGATGCAGTCGGGGATTTTGATGGTGATGCAGGGCTCACAAACGGGCGAGAGCTTGCTGCTGAGCACTATGGGGTCAACAACCTGCACCTTGGCGGTTGGCATATTGTTGTTTTCATAAAGCTCGCCGCAGGAAACGCTGTCGAAGCTACGAACTCCGCCGTCGCTTCCAAATAAAATTGCCTTCTTCTCGGCCGAGGCAACGCCGACAACGGTGACGCAGGGGGACTGCGGAGTTGTGACCTCTGCAGTAACCTCGAAATAGTATGTCATATCGACAGAGTAAAAACCTTTGTTGAAGGGAACATTTTCAACATCGATAAGTACGTTTAAAACAGTAACGTTCTTTATTTTTGCGCTTGTGGCTATATCAATAATGCTTCTTTGAATGGCTTCGGGGAAAAGCACACGCAAATCTCTTAAACAATCCTTGTCACTGCAAGAATCGTAAACTCTTGCGGCATCAATACAGACGGCTTCTTTAAAGTCGCAGCCGAAATCGGCAGTAAAATTTTCTGCCATTTACATAACCTCCTTTTAGAGTTTGGGCTCGTTAAAAACCTCATTACAGTTTATGTAGGAAAGGCATTTTTTGTTCCCTTTCTATTGACATATTGGCCACTGCCATCTATAATAAAATAGTAATCTGCCACCGGGTAGATGATGCAAAAGCATCCGACTTGCGTATCGTTAGGTCTTTGAAGATACGTGGCGGGTGTTATTTTTTTGGAGGAATTATGCTTAAAAATCCGTTTTCCCAGCTTTCTAAAAAGGATTATATTGTCTGGGGTATTTCGCTTGTGGTTGTGGGCGCGTCGATACTGCTTTCGCCCGATGTTAGTATCACAACACTTCTTGCCTCTCTTATAGGTGTGACGGCGCTTATTTTTCTCGCGCGAGGCGACGTGTGGGGGCAGTTTTTGTCTATGGTTTTCGCAACACTTTATGCCATAACCTCGCTGAGCTTCAGGTACTATGGCGAGGCCATAACCTATATGTTTATGACCTTTCCCAGTGCGCTTGCTTGTGCGATTTCGTGGCTAAAGCATCCTTATAAGGATAACGCCAACGAGGTTGAAATCAGCAGGCTCACAAAGTGGCAGAAAGCTCTCTTGCCGCCGCTTGCCATTTTGGTAGCAGTAGTGTTTTTCTTTGTTCTTAAAGCTCTTAATACTCCTAACCTTATTTTCAGCACACTATCTATTCTAACGAGCTTTATAGCATCGTATCTAACCTTTTTCAGAAGCCCATATTATGCGGTTGCGTATTCATTTAATGACGTTGTGCTTATCGTTTTGTGGATGTTAGCTTCGATACAGGATCCATCATACACGCCTATGATTCTCTGTTTTGTAATGTTCCTTGTAAATGATATTTATGGCTTTGTTTCATGGAAAATTCGTGAGAAAACTCAGCAAAAATAAAAAAACACCCTCCTTTAAACAAGGAGGGCGTATTTTATATATGATATAATGCTGTATTTGTTATTTGGGAGCTTTTCTTCTATAACGAGGCTGAGAATGTCCTCTAAAATAGCCCCGATTTCTTTTCCTTTAAAGCCGAGAGATAAAAGGTCTGCGCCGCTTATTTTAAGGCTGCTTAGCTTAAAGCACTCGCCTTTTTCTATGATATCCGAAATTTCGCGCTCGATGTTTTGGTCTTGGTTT
>JAZRHT010000179.1:0-5346 GCA_045644905.1 Oscillospiraceae bacterium | reverse complement strand
CTGAGGAACGCCACGGGGAGCGGCGGGGATTCCGTCGAGACGGAACATACCGAGCGATTTGTTATCCTTAGCAAATTCTCTCTCGCCCTGAAGAATGTTGATTTCAACAGAGGTCTGACCGTCAGCAGCGGTGGAGAAAATTTGAGATTTCTTGGTAGGAATGGTGGTGTTGCGCTCGATAATTCTTGTGCAAACGCCGCCGAGGGTCTCGAGTCCTAAGGAGAGAGGAGTTACGTCTAAGAGAAGAAGGCCCTTAACCTCGCCGCCGAGAACACCGCCCTGAATTGCGGCGCCGAGAGCAACACATTCGTCGGGGTTAATGCCCTTGAAGGGCTCTTTGCCGGTGTAGTTCTTAACGGCGTCTGCAACTGCGGGAATACGGGTCGAGCCGCCAACTAAGAGAACCTTGTTGAGCTCAGCGGGGGAGAGACCTGCATCAGAAAGCGCCTGTTTAACGGGACCCATTGTAGCCTCAACGAGATCAGCAGTGAGTTCATTGAACTTAGCTCTTGTAACAGTCATATCAAGGTGCTTAGGACCTGTTGCGTCTGCGGTGATGAAGGGAAGATTTACGTGAGCCTGAGTAACACCCGAAAGCTCAATCTTTGCCTTTTCAGCAGCTTCCTTAACTCTCTGCATAGCCATTTTGTCAGCCGAGAGGTCAATGCCCGAAGTTTTCTTAAACTCTGCGCAGAGGTAATCCATAAGTCTCTGGTCAAAGTCGTCGCCGCCGAGCTTGTTGTTACCTGCGGTAGCAAGAACTTCCTGAACGCCGTCACCGATTTCGATGATGGAAACGTCGAAGGTACCGCCGCCGAGGTCATAAACCATAACCTTCTGATCCTGCTCCTTGTCAATGCCGTAAGCGAGAGCAGCAGCGGTGGGCTCGTTTATAATTCTCTTAACTTCAAGACCTGCGATTTTACCTGCATCCTTAGTTGCCTGACGCTGAGCGTCGGTAAAATAAGCGGGAACAGTGATAACTGCTTCTGTAACAGTTTCGCCGAGATAAGCCTCTGCGTCTGCCTTTAACTTCTGAAGAATCATAGCAGAGATTTCCTGAGGAGTGAGCTTCTTTCCGTCAATGTCAACCTTGTAATCGCTTCCCATGTGACGCTTAATGGAAGCAACAGTTCTGTCAAAGTTTGTGATAGCCTGGTTTTTAGCAACCTGACCAACAAGACGCTCTCCGTCCTTAGTGAAAGCAACAACGGAAGGTGTAGTACGAGCACCCTCAGCATTTGCAATAACGATAGATTCGCCGCCCTCGATAACGGCAACGCAAGAGTTAGTAGTTCCGAGGTCAATTCCAATGATTTTAGACATGATAATTTTTCTCCTTTTATATTAAATGTTAGTTTGCAACTTTAACGCAAGCAGGTCTAATGAGCCTATCGCCGAGCACATAGCCTTTTTGGAAAACTTCGACAACGGTATTATCGCCGAAAGATTCATCGTCTATGTGCATAACAGCTATGTGCATATTGGGGTCAAACTTTTCACCCTGCGCCTTCATTTCGGTAACTCCGATTTTCGTAAGCACTTCGCAAAATTGTGTGTAGATCATATTAAAGCCTTGATCGTCACTTGCCGCCATCGCTCTTTCAAAGTTGTCAATAACGGGAAGGATTTCTTCAATGACCTTTGCGGTAGCATTTGAATAGATGTCCGCCTTTTCTTTAGCGGTGCGTTTACGGAAATTATCATATTCGGCGCACAGCCTTAAATATGTGTCCTTTTCCTTTGCCATTTCTTCTTTAAGTGTTTCTATCTCTGAAAGAAGAGCGGCTTCCTTTTTCGAGGTTTTGCTTTTTGTTTCCTTTTTGGGAGCAGCCTCGGTTTCAGGAGTTGTTTTTTCCTGATTTTCGCTCATTTCGAGATGTCCTCCTTTTGTCTATTTATAAAATTCCTGTTTTAACATATTTTCCAGAGAAGAGGAAAAATATTCTATTGTGGGAATTATACTGCTGTAATCAAGCCGATACGGGCCTAAAATTCCAATGCTTCCAAATAAATCATCCGAAAGCTTAAAGCCTGAGTAAAGAATTACTCCGCTCTGCTCGGGGAAGCTTATCGCAAGTCCGCTGCCCGCGTTTACGTAATCTAAAAACTCATTTGAGTGAAGCATATTGAGAGCCTTTATGGCATTTAGGCTTCCTGCCTGCTGTCTGAGTAGATTATCCTGCCCGTTTATGAAAAGCCCGGGGACTAATAGCTCGCTAACGCTGTCCATTAGAGCTTCAAAAAAGGGCGAAAGTAAAAATGCATACTCACAAAGCTCAGCCGCCATTGTTTGAATAAAGGGCGGTGTTATGTCACAAAGGGGAATACCTACGAGCTTTTCTCTTGAAGCGTTAGATAGCGCCTCGAGAGCCTCGCTTGTAATCTCTCCGCCGAGCCTTACAAAAACGCTCTTTACAATGTTTGTGCTTGTAAGAAGCACAAAAACCAGCGTGTTTGTTCCTGCCTTAATAAAGTCAATTTGTTTAAGGCGCATATTTTCGTCAGCAGGCGAAACCGAAAAGGAAGCGCACTGCGAAAACTCTGCGAGCGCGTCAGAAGCAAGAGACATAGCCCCTTGTGCGCTCGAGCTTTTTAAGAAAAGCGAATCAATAAATTCGCGCCTTTGTTTAGAAAGCTTGCGCTTTTCCATAAGGCGCTCGATATAAAGCCTCAAACCTGCCGCTGTAGGAATTCGTCCTGCGGAGGTATGCGGCTGAAATAAAAGTCCCATCCTCTCAAGCTCAGCCATATCGTTGCGGATAGTGGCAGAAGAAACAGCCTCTCCGAGCAGTGAAACAAGCGTTTTTGAACCGACCGGCTCGCCGCTCTCTAAGTACTCCTTAGCGATGAGCGAAAGGACTTTAAGTTTTCGATTGTTTAACTCCATATAAACACCTCGATTTAGCACTCGGACTATTAGAGTGCTAAATATAGATTACTCCAAAATCTTCCTTATGTCAATAGATTTTGGGTAGTTTAAAAATTATTTACAAATAAAACAAAAACCGCTTGTCGTATGGCGCAGAATATAGTCAAAATAATTGACAATCGGTGAAAAAGAGAGTAATATAAATGATAGAAAATCCTTAGAATTTATATGAAAGGGAATACATAAATGAAAAAGTTTTTTGAAGAATTTAAAAATTTCATCGCAAAGGGCAACGTCATTGATATGGCAGTTGCAGTCATCATCGGCGGCGCTTTTAATAAGATCATCACAAGCCTTGTTAATGATATTATTATGCCCGCTATCAGTATGCTGATGGGCGGCCTTGACGTAACCGAATGGAAATATGTTATCACTCCTGCCGTTATCGATGCCACAGGCGTTGAGGTAACTGCTGAAAGCGCAATTCGTTATGGTCTTTTTATTCAGACTGTAATTGATTTCCTCATCGTTGCTTTTTCTATTTTCGTAGCTCTCAAGGTTATCCTAACATTCCAGACGAAGTTTAAGGAAACCGCTGATAAATTAAAGAAAAAGCAAGAGGAAGAGGCAGCTGAAGAGGTAGTAGAAGAAGCCGCTCCCGAAATCACAGCCGAGCAGGCACTGCTTACTGAAATCCGCGATCTTCTTAAAGAACAAAGCGCAAAATAAAATATTCTACAAAACGGCAGTTAAAAACTGCCGTTTTTTATTGCAAATTTTTACATTGTATGTTACAATTAAAAAAAGATCCTAAGGAGGCAAGTTATGAGTAATAAAGTTGAAGTAGAAAAGAAAGCTCCAAGAGAAGTTTGTCAGCAGAAATATAATTCTGCAAGAATTGACCTTATCGTTATGGTAGGACTCACAGTATTAAATGTAGTGCTCGCATTCACCGGCTCAGATTCAATGATGCTCTTTTCCGCAATCGTTCCCTATGTTGCTGCTATATGGTCGAGCATGCCTGAGTTTGCTCCTGTGATGATTCCTCTCATTGCAATTGCGGTAATTAGCATAGCGGCTTATTTTATTTGTTGGATACTGAGCAAAAAGCATTATGGTTTTATGATAGCTGCTCTTTGTATGTTTGTTTTAGATACACTTGCTCTCATTGGTATGTATATTTTAATGGGGGACTTTTCCGGAATCCTCGACTTTGTAATTCACGCATTAGTTTTATACTATCTTATTGTTGGTGTTATAAACGGTATTAAACTGCGAAAAATGCCCGAAGAAATCGAGGAGGAGCCCATTCCCGTTGCAACCTTGAATGGCGAGGCAATCGAAACCACACAGGAAACCAAAATTAACTAATTACAAAAAAACAGACTCGCTTTTGCGAGTCTGTTTTTTTATGCCTTTTATAATGTAATAATAAGCTCGTTTTGCTCCTGCGAAAGCATCTCTTCGGGAACAAAGTAAAATTCTCGATAACTGCGCTCGTCACTCTCGGAAACCGAAACCGATTTTCCGTTAACTAAAAGCGACTTGTTTTCGCCGCGCTGTACCCTTATGTTGAGCTTTCTCTCCTTGTAAGAAAGCGAAAGCGACATTTCGTTAAAGTCACTCGGCATACAAGGAGAAAGCCTTATGCCGTCAAGAGTTGCCTCAAAGCCAATGAGCCATTCAAAAGCGGCTCTCTGACACATTGCAACGCTTCCGGTAAGAAAACTTAGCATACCTCTGCCGTCAAAACCGGGCAGGTGCTGCCAACAGTTTGTGATTGCATAGGGAGCCGAAAGCGCCTTTTCGGTGGGGTGCAATTCTTGATAGCAAGGCAGCTGCCAGCGCATAACCTCAAAGAGTAAGTCGCCGCGGTCTGCTTTAGCGAGCGCTCTTGCTAAAAATCCCTGCGAGCCGTGGTTGTAAACGTTTCCGTTTTCCGACATATAAGGGGGCATATCGCCGCTTGCCTGCCTGCCAACGTGGGGGATAGGCTTCTCGAATGGCGGATAGAAAAGACGATAACCCATATCGCTTTTAAGCTTTTTCAGGATATCGAAAATGCTATCGAGCTGCTCCTCTTTGGCGGTCTTGCTGATAACCGAGTACCAGTTGCAAACGCCGTAGGGTCTTTCCTCGCCGTCGGGGTCAAGGTCCGAGAAAATCCACTTTCCATCGTCGTTGAAAACGCTGCTAAAATAGCCCTTTTTGTTAAATGCACTGGTTCTAACTGCATTTTTAAAGCTTTCGGCACACTCTTTGTATTTTGCGATAAGCTCTGTGTCGATGTTGTATTTCTCGCAAATATCTGCCATAAGAATAAGAGCATAAACGCATTGGCAGGTAACTGTAACGGTTTCGCCTCGTCCCTCTGCGCCTGCAAAGCTAACAGAGTCAAGCCAGTCGCCGCCTCGTATTTTGCAAAGTCCATGCTCGCCGATGTTTTCGGGATTGATGTAGTATCCCATCGCCGC
>JAZRHT010000178.1:0-3442 GCA_045644905.1 Oscillospiraceae bacterium | reverse complement strand
AAAAAGAGGAGCCTTAAGGCTCCTCTTTTTTTATGAATCTGTTTTTTAGAAATTCCTGTTTCTATGTGTGGACTTTCGCTTGTCGCTCTTATATCCAAAAACTAAGCTCCAAATACACAAAGCAAGCACTGCAACAACTATCATAACCACCGCAAGCTTCTGCCAGTCAAAGCCCGGCTTTTTGGGGATGGCGGGGGCAGGAACAACATCACTAACAACCTCATCGCCCTCGGGTATTTGAGTTTCAGGGATAAATTCAATAGGCTCATAGAGATTGGGAGCGGTTTTGGGAGCGATTCTCTTGTTTGTAGCACATTCGTATGAGTATGCGATGGAAAGAAGCTCTTTGTCGGTGTTAGGAAGCGAAACAAACTCAATTCCTGCTCCGACACCGCTTTTAAGGTAACCCATAGGCACAACTGCGGCAGGAAGTCCGATAAGCGAGGGAAGATAGGCGCCGCTGTTTAAGAAAAGCGAGCCTTCGGAAACGTGGCTTCCGTACTCATCAAAGCCACTTTTTAATGGGGTTGAGAGATAAGAGGGGTAGATTATAGCGTCGGCGCCGTTTTGCGAGAGCAGATTTTTTACCTCAGAGAGAAGATTTGCCTTAGCGGTTGCACTGCCCGACATAGACTCACGGCAGTTATTATAATAGGTAAAGAGTTTGGGGATAGAAACCTCGACAACCTCGGCGCCCGCCTTCTTTAAGTCTTCAATCGCCGCTTCAAAGAGAGAGTTTACCTCCTCGTCACTATTTTTCCATTCGTTAGGCGAGTTGTAGGTATACTTTGTGAGCTCCTTTAAAACCGCAATTTTTTTGCCCTTAAGAGCGGTTTTGCTAAGTGATTTTAAATAGGGTGTGGTCTGTGCGTTGTCGGTCATAATATCAAGCATCAGAGCCGCATCCTCAACGGTTTTTGTAATGGGAGTGACCGTGTCACGCGCCTTTACAACGTTTTCGCAACCCGAATAATCGATAAGTCCGTGAGTGGGTCTGAACGCGACAACTCCGTTTAGCGCGGCAGGGTATTTTGCCGAGGAGTTTGTGTCGGTGGAAAGTGCGGCGGCGGCAAAATTTGCGCTGACAGCAACTGCCGAGCCACCCGATGAGCCGCCCGAAGCGTACTTTGTGTTGTATGCGTTTCGGGTTTCGCCCAAAACTCCGCTAACGGTGTAGCGAGTTGAGGCGTCGTCGGTTGAAAGATTGGTTTTTCCTAAAATGATGGCGCCCTGCCCGACAAGATATGCAACTGCCGAGGCGTCGGTGTCCTTGATATCCTCGGAAAGATTGGTTTTTCCCAAGGTTGTGGGGAAGCCGCTAACGTCAATATTATCCTTAACTAAAATGGGAATTCCGTGAAGAAGTCCGCGAACGACCCCCGCCTTGCGCTCTGAATCGAGCTGCTTTGCCTGAGCGAGCGCATTTTTATTTATTGAAATAACGCTGTTTAATTTGTCGCCTTTTTTATCAAAGGTGTTTATGCGCTCGATATAAACCTCGCAGAGCTTTTGAGAGGTGAGCATTCCGCTCTCGAGCATATCTCTTATTTCAGAAAGGGAGGCCTCGAAAATCTCGGCCTTGCCAACGTCGTCTGTCTTTTCGGTCTCTGCAATAGTGCTCGAAACATTTGATGCCAGAGCATTGACGGGAGAAAAAACTAAAAGCGCACACAAGCAAAGAATTATTGTATTTTTAAAAAGATGCCTTTTAATAAAAATCACGTCCTTAAAAAGTCTTGAATATATTGTATAATTTTTTGAAAGAGAAATCAAGTGGCAATAGGTTTAAAAACTTTTTAAAATGTGTTTTAATCTTATGAGAATTGTGTTAAAATAATGGTGAGTTTAAAAATGGAGGTGAAAATGCGTGAAAAAGGCATTATCGGCACGAGGCAAACGTGCAGTTAAAATTTTTGCGGTTATTCTTGCGATAGTTTTGTTTGCACTAACAGCTCTTGAGGGCGGCTACCTCTATCTTCACGCTTCGCACAAGAAATTCACCCCCGACTATAAAAAAGAGGACATTTCGCCTCTGCTAAATAAAGAAAGTCTCACAAGCGAGGACTACGACACTCTATTTATGCAAACGGGACTTTCCAAGACTGCAGTTGATGATTTTCTCGCCCTTAATAACCCTGACGAAATTTTAGCTGTCCAAAACGACTTTTTCGGAAATTATAAGACGGTAAACGAGCTTTTCGCCCCCTTTACATGCTGTCACAGAGTTGAGGAAAATATAACTGTTGCCCCCATTAAAAAGGGCGACATCATCGTCAGCCTCACAACGCATTTTACCGGATTTATGCTTGGTCACGCAACCATTATAACCGACCCCGATTATGACGAAACCGTAGTGTCGATTGGTTATATGACAAAGAGTTTTATAGGCGACGTTCCTGCCGCCACAAATAGAGAATCCTTTGTTCTGCTGCGATATAAGGACGCTGAAAAAGCCGCAGCGGCGGCGGATTACGCAAGAGAAAATCTTGTAAATCTTCAGTATTCAGTATCGGTTGGGCTTACAAGCAAGAAATTCCCCGAAAAGCCTATTGTAACCCAGTGCGGTCACCTCGTTTGGTACGCTTATAAAAAGCAGGGCGTCGACATCGACTCAAACGGCGGACCCTTTGTTTATCCTAAAGACATTTTGGGTAGCGAGCATTTAGAGGTTGTTCAGGTTTTCGGAATGAATCCAAATGATTTTAAAAAATAAAATGTGGCGCTTGGCGCCACACCTTACTTCTTCACTATTACCTCTTACTTCTTACCTAAAAAAGAGCCCTGCCGATTGGCAAGGCTCTTTTTGTTATTCTTAGTAGTTTTCTTTTCTAACTTCGAAGAAGCTCTGGGGGTGTACGCAAACGGGGCATACCTGAGGAGCCTTCTTGCCCATTACGAGATGTCCGCAGTTGCGGCATTCCCACATGGTCTCTTCAGCTTTCTCAAATACCTTCTGCATCTCAACGTTGTTAAGAAGTGCACGATATCTCTCCTCGTGAGCCTTCTCGATAGCTGCAACAGCACGGAAACGAGCTGCAATAGCGGTAAAGCCCTCTTCCTCAGCCTCTTTTGCAAAGGTGTCGTACATATCGGTCCACTCATAGTTCTCGCCCTCAGCAGCTGCTTTGAGGTTAGCTGCGGTGTCGCCGAGACCGCCGAGCTCTTTAAACCACATTTTTGCGTGCTCTTTCTCGTTTTCAGCAGTCTTTAAGAAGAGAGCTGCGATCTGCTCGTAGCCTTCCTTCTTAGCTACAGATGCAAAGTAGGTGTACTTGTTTCTTGCCTGGCTCTCACCTGCAAATGCAGTTGCGAGATTCTGTTCAGTTTTTGTTCCTTTGAGTTCTTTAGCCATTTTTAGTTCCTCCAAAAAATTATATTTTAATTTTAAATTAAAGACTTATATTTCGGTTTTCCAAAGGCCGTGAAGGTTACAGTAAGCATA
>JAZRHT010000177.1:0-6992 GCA_045644905.1 Oscillospiraceae bacterium | reverse complement strand
GCTTGGGAATATGACATTGTCGCCCCATATTACAAATGCAATATGACCGACATTATGGCCGCAATCGGCCTCGCTCAGTTAAAAAGATATGACTCAATGCTTTGCCGCCGCCACGAGATTATTTCAAGGTATGATGCGCTCGCAAAGGAAATCGGAGCAGATTTCCTCGTGCATAGCGGCGAAGGCTTCCGCTCAAGCGGACACCTTTATCTTATGCGTCTTTCTGGCTTTGACGAAGAAAAACGAAATGCGTTAATTACTGCTATGGCTGAAATGGGAATCAGCACTAACGTTCACTACAAGCCTCTTCCCATGCACACCGCCTACAAAAATCTCGGCTTTGATATTAAAGACTATCCTAACGCCTATGATATGTACAAAAACGAGGTTTCACTCCCCCTCTATTCAACCCTCACAGACGAGCAGGTTGATTACGTTATCGACGGGGTTAGAAATTGTTTTAAAAAAGTAAAATAGGAGAACTTCCGTGAGAAAAGTTGCGTTGTGGACGACATATTTATACTTTTTTATATGTCCTCTCGAGTTTATATTTAACAGGTATTTTGGTTCGAGCGTAAAATACGTTGCGCTTGTTGCCGCCGCTTTCATTCTGATGTTCTTCATCGGAACACCAAAACAAAAAATTAAAATAAGTTCGTTTCAGATATGCATAATTCTATGGGCTATGTTTGAGGCGGCCAGCTTCTTATGGACCATTCAAACCGCACGAACGCTTGATATTCTGGTTACCTATCTTATGATGGCTGTACTGGTTTTCGCCATATCTATTTTCCCATTTACAGAAAAGGAATTTGAGAGTATTTTAACCTTTTACGCAATAGGCGCCCTTATTCTATCATTTTTAGTTCTGATTTTCGGTCAAATGGACGAGGGAAGCATCTACTCCGGTCGACTAACGCTTAAAATACTCGGCGCATATCAAGACCCCAACGATCTCGGCGCAAGCCTTTTGGCCCCCGCCTTCTATTCTCTTTACAGAACCTTTAAAAAAGGTAACCTTTTTTGGAATATCTTTTTTGCCGTATCCTTTATGGCCATGTCGGTTGCTACACTGGCTACCGGCTCGAGAGGAGCGCTTGTGGCTTACGCATTTGCCATACTCGTCTTCGTTTTAATGGCCTCGTCGAAAAAAGGCAGACTCATAATTTTGGTTTCAGTTCCGTTTATTTTAATTATCGCATATCTTGTGCTAAGATCAGTGCTCGACGTTTACACCTTTAATCGTCTTTTTGACTTTGGTGACTATACCGACGGTAACGGAAGAATCAGAATATGGTTATCCGCACTATCACAAATTATATATCACCCGTTTTTGGGTCAGGGAATCGCAAGTCATATGGGATATTTCCTGCAAAATCGCGGTATTGCTTTAGCTATGCATAACTCATATCTTGCAATGCTGTTTGAGGTTGGCCTTGTAGGGCTCGCTCTTTTCTTCTATCCCACTATAAAGTCATTATTTTACGCAGCAAAGAAGAAAAACGGCATGATTTGTGCAGCTATATGCTCATGTATGCTCGCAGCATTTTTCCTTGATGCGCTTCTTGTGAGATATCTTTGGAATGCCATCATTATCGCAATGCTTTATTACAACGTTCAACACTCCGAAAAAGAGAAAAACTAACCCTTTTGGCTTGACAAAGCACAAAATGCGTGACATAATCTAAAAAAGACCCCTATCGTCGAAAGGATGATTCCTATGAAATATGCTCTTATTGGTTGCGGTCGTATTTCCGCAAGTCACATCAGAGCCGCAAAAAATAACGAGCTTGAAATTGTGGCACTCTGTGATATCGACGCCGCTAAAATAGAAGACGTTTGTATGGCTCATAGTCTCGAGAATATAGAAAAGTTTACAAGCCACACCGATCTTCTTAAATCTATGAAGCCAGACCTTGTTGCTATTGCAACCGAAAGCGGAAGCCACGCAGAAATTGCAAAGGACTGCATTCGTGCAGGCATAAATCTTATAATAGAAAAGCCCATTTCCCTTTCGATGAAGGATGCAAGAGAAATAGTTGCACTCTCGAAGGAGTATAGCGTTAAGGTATCGGCCTGCCATCAAAACAGATTTAATATTGCCATTCAGAAAGCCCGCAAGGCGCTTGAAGAGGGCAGATTTGGAAAGCTTTCCCACGGCGCAATTACTGTTCGCTGGAGCAGAAGCCGCAATTACTACGCTCAGGCCGACTGGCGCGGCACCTGGGCTCACGACGGCGGAACACTTATGAATCAGTGCATTCACGGATTTGATCTTCTTCGCTGGATGCTTGGCGACGAAATAGAGGAAGTTTACGGAGTTACAACTAACGCTTTCCACCCCTACATAGAGGGCGAGGATCTCGGGTTAGCAGTCGTTAAGTTTAAAAACGGCGCAGTTGCTACCGCTGAGGGAACAACCAATATTTACACTAATGACCTTGATACCGAAACCCTTTGCCTTTACGGCGACAAGGGCGCCGTTGAAATCGGCGGCACCGCCGCAAACAAGGTTACAGTTTGGTCGTTTAAGGACGAAACCGACCAAGATGGCGAGCACCGAGCAACCGCTGAGCAAACCGCTAATGTTTACGGCAACGGTCACGCAAGCCTTTATGCCGACGTAATTGACGCTATAAAAAGTGACAGAGCACCTTACGTTGATGCTGAAGCAGGTATGCGTGCGCTCGAATTTATCTTAGCAGTTTACAAAAGCCGCAAGGAAGGAAAGAGCGTCTCGCTCCCACTTGACGATTTTTCGACAATGGAAATGGTCGGAACTTTTGATAAAAAATAAATTATCTGCATAGAAAAAGCCGCCTTAAAAGGCGGCTTTTATTTTTTATATTTAGATTTTCATAATTCCAAAGACATCAAGAATGGATGAAATGAGAATAAGTGTAATAAAGATAGGGGCGATATATTTTATCATTACAACAAACATCTTTTTAAGCTTGAACTTTACGCCGCCCTCCTCCATTTCGCAAATGAGCGACTCGGGCTTAATGACGTATCCGATAAATACGCAAGTAAGCAGCGCCACAATAGGCATAAGAACGCTGTTTGTGAGAAAGTCAAACATATCGAGAATGCTCATTCCTGCAACGGTTATATTCGAAAGCACACCGAAGCCAAGCGACGAGGGAAGTCCTAAAATTACGCTTCCCAAAAGAACTACGACGCAGGTGGTTTTTCTCTGCCATCCAAATTTGTCTCTGACAATAGAAACGACGGTTTCCATAAGCGAAATAGATGATGTGAGTGCAGCAAAAAGAACAAGCAGGAAGAAGAGTGTACCAATTACGCTGCCGCCGATACCTCCAATGCTATCGAAAACCTTGGGCAGCGTTACAAACATAAGTCCGGGGCCCTTTCCGAGCGCAGTTTCATCACCGCCCGAGAAAGAAAAGACGGCAGGAATAATCATAAGACCTGCAAAGAATGCAATTCCCGTATCAAAAATTTCGATCTGATGCGCCGAGCTTTCGATGCTAACATCTTTTTTCATATACGAGCCGTAGGTTATCATAATGCCCATAGCAAGCGACATCGAATAGAAAAGCTGACCCATAGCCGAGAGAACTGTGATTGCCGAGAATTTGCTGAAATCAGGAGTTATATAATAAAGAACGCCTTCCCAAGCGCCGGGCATAAACATAGAATATATTGCAATTCCGACGGTCAGAAAAACTAAGACCGGCATCATGAACTTGCTTACCTTTTCAACGCCTTTTTCAACTCCGAGAAGAACAACAAGAGCGGTAAGACCGATGAATAATAGGAACCAGCCGATAGGCTCAAAGGGTTTTGCAATAAAGCTTTCAAAATATCCATCCTGGGCCGAGGCGTGTGCTGCGCCGCTTACAAAAACCGAAAGGTATTTTGTAACCCATCCGCCTATAACCGAATAATAAGGAAGGATTAAAATAGGGATAATCGATGCCCCTACACCAATAAACCTATATTTTTTATTAAGGGTCGAAAAGGCATTGATTGCGCTCTGACCCGTTTTTCTGCCTAAAGCAATTTCGCCGCACATAAGGGCAAAGCCAAAGGTTACCGCAAGAATTATATAAACGAGCAGGAAAATTCCTCCGCCGTATTTGGCGGCAAGATAAGGAAATCTCCAGATATTTCCAAGTCCAACCGCCGAGCCTGCGGCGGCAAGCACAAAGCCAAGCTTACCTGTAAAGCTACTTCTTTTTTCTGTCATAAACATATTCTCCTTAAATAAAACACTATTAGAAGTGATTATAGCATAAGCTTCGATGTTTTTCAATCGAATATTGATGTAAAAACATAAAACCGGTTTTGTTTCTCACCCCTTACAGCGCTTTAAAATAGAAAAGAGAGATATGCTTAGCATATCTCTCTTTGACGCACTATAAATATATATAAGCCTCGATACCGGGACTCTCCTCTCAACCAAAAAACAGTCCACTGGACTGTTTTTTTACGACTCTGCTCCTCGCTCTGCTCGGACATCGTCGGGTTTCGTTTCTCGTCCCTTACAGCGCTTTAAAATAGAAAAGAGAGATATGCTAAGCATATCTCTCTTTTCTGGCGCGCTGTAAGGGACTCGAACCCCTGACCTTTTGGTTCGTAGCCAAACACTCTATCCAGCTGAGCTAACAGCGCAAAGGTCACACGCCATTTTGGCGCTCATATATATTAACACAGTTATCTGCCAATGTCAAGCATTTTTATAAACAATTTGCAAGGTTTTTCTTTAGTCATCGGTTGTGAGAGTGTAAAGTCTATCGCCACTGTCATGCATAGAAACGTAATCTCTGTCCCTGTTTGAAACAATGATATGATCAAGAAACTGAATGCCAACACTCTCTAACGCGAGCTGGACCCTCTTTGTTGTTTGCACGTCGGTTGTCGAAGGGATTGCCGCTCCGTAAGGATGATTGTGGAAAATTGCCGCACTGCAGGCGCCGCAGCTTATAAGTTCCCTCGTTATCCTTGGAATAGATATTGCAACTGCATTAAAGCTTCCCTCGGCCACCTTAATAACCTTGATAAGCTTTTTATTATCGTCAAGCGCCATAACAAAGGTGGTTTCAACATTGATGCCCTCATATACTCGAAGCATATAATCGCCAAGGTCATCCGAGGTGTAAAAGCTTCCTCTATTATCAAATTCCGACATATTGGCGCTCATTATATCTGAAATAAACTTTATGAGATACGCCGACTGTTCGCCTATCCCCTTAACCTTAACAAGCTCGCTTAAGGGCGCCGCGAAAACCGCTCCGAGAGAGCCGAACTGGTCTATAAGTGCGTGAGCGACACCATTGGTGTTACCTTGAGCGTTGCAGTAAAATAAAAGAAACTCCAAAACCTCGTGATCGGAGAACGCCTTAAAGCCTGCGTTAAGATACTTTTTACGCATTCTTTCTCTATGACCTTTGTGGATATTTCTTTCCTTTTCAGACATTCCTGCCATAGTGTGCGCCCCCCCTTCAGTTTAGTAAGTGTTATAAGTATAGCATAGTTTCTAAAATAGAGCAAGCAAAAAAATGCCGCCGAACACTGTTCGGCGGCTTTAATTTTGTTATTTTATTTCCTCAAAGGTTTTAAGCCAAAGTCTTTTAATGAGCTCGTGGCCGCAGGGCATGGGATGAACCCCGTCCTCCGCCCATTTTTGATTAGGGAACTTAGTGGCCGCCTCGTCAAAAGCTGCCTGAAGATCGATGCAAGGAATACCGTATTTCTCCGCGACTCTTTTAGCGGCGTCACCTTTTTCTTTAACGCCTTTTCTAAACTGTTCAAGCTTATCGGGGATTTCCTCGGTATTGCAGGTGCCGTAACCTTCGAGAACGTAAGGCGCTAAAATCATGAGCTTTATATCGGGCAGAGCTTCTTTAATTTCGTCAATCAGCATACAGTAAATTCTCTCGAATTTCTCTGTTGCAACGCCTTTATTATGGCAAATCTGATGCCATACGTCATTAACTCCGATATAAATGCTTGCATAATCAGGAGCCTCGTTAATGAAAGCCTCTTTAATGCGGGCATAGATATCAACAATTCTATTACCGCTGGTGCCTGTATTTACAAATTCATATTCTTCGGGATATTCAAAGCCGAGATACGCCGCAACCATATTTGCATAGCCGTTTCCAAGCTTATAGAGTTCATGGTCCTGCCTTCTGCAATCGGTTATGGAATCACCATAAAATAAAATCTTCTTTGCCATTTTTCCACCTCTCATTTTTCAAGGTTTTACTAATCGTATTATAGGTTTTAAGAATTACATTGTCAAGGACTTTGCCGATATAAAAACAAAAAGAGCCGCAGTGATACGGCTCATTTTTTGTTATACGCCTGTAGTTTATTTTAGATACGCACCGAGGCTTTCTGCATTGGTTTTGACTGTTTTTCCGTCAAAAATGGCGCTTCCATTTCCTATTTTGGAGCTGCCCAGAACAATGGCGCAACTATAAGCAGGAGTTTCGTTATTTATATCTGACCACTCGCAACGTTCCTTGAGGGTGCACTGCGGGTTCCCTGCGACACTCGGATTCTCGACTGTTATTTTATATAGGTCTTCTATATTTCCCTCATAGTAATAGCGGACGTTGTTTCTGCGTCCAAGGTCGCAGTAGGTTTTAAGAGATTTAGGCAGATAAACCTCGCTTACTCCGTCTATGGCGTCCACTTCAACAGTTTCAACTCCACTGCCCAAAATAATTTCGTTTATTCCGAGCTTTATAGCACCGCTTTTTATGGTTTTAACTGTGCCGCTTATATTAAAGTTTACCTCTCGCTTTCCTGCCACCCTATAGTTAAAGGCATTCTCGCCGATAGAGGTTACTCCATTTGTAACGGTAATTCCCTTTAGCTTGCTTCCAAGAAAGCGTCGCCAAGGGGCACTGCCGTTTTTTTCGTTAAAGCTTTCGATTTCACCGACTCCGCAAATTATTATCTCATAATCCGATTCGATATATCTTTTTCCGTCACTCGAGGGGCTTATTTTTCCTAAA
>JAZRHT010000176.1:0-3929 GCA_045644905.1 Oscillospiraceae bacterium | reverse complement strand
GAGCGCATCATACCTTGAAATAATCTCGTGGCGGCGGCAAAGCATTGAGTCATATCTTTTTAACTGAGCGAGGCCGATTGCGGCCATAATGTCGGTCATATTGCATTTGTAATATGGGGCGACAATGTCATATTCCCAAGCACCAAGCTTTGTCTTGGCAAGAGCATCCTTGCTCTGTCCGTGAAGCGAAAGAAGCTGATACTGACGGTAAATTTCGTCGGTGTCAAAGCCTTCTCTTGCCTTGAATGTAACAGCTCCGCCTTCGGCGGTTGTAAGATTTTTAACGGCGTGGAATGAAAAACAAGTAAAGTCAGCGATCTCGCCACATTTTTTGCCGTTTTTCTCAGCACCTAATGCGTGCGCAGCATCGCAAATAACCGCAACCCTGTCCAGAACCCTTTGCATATCGTTTTTGGGAGTAAAGAGCTGCTTTTTGCTTTCAACTGCCTTGAAAATTCGATCATAATCGCAGATTTTTCCCGCAATATCAACGGGGATAACAGCCTTTGTGCGTTCTGTTATTGCGTTTTCAAGAGCGTCATAGTCCATTTCGAAGCTATCCTTCTGAGTATCCACCAAAACGGGCGTCGCACCAACGTGCACAATAACGCTTGCGCTCGCCGTGTAGGTGTATGCGCTGGTGATAACCTCGTCACCCTCGCCAACGCCTAAAACGCGAAGTGTAAGCTCCAGCGCGGCGGTTGCCGAGTTAAGACAAACAGTACAGTCGGTATTGCAATACTTAGAAATTTGCTTTTCGAAAAGCTTGGTTTTTGGCCCCGTGGTAATCCAGCCGGAGCGCAGGGTATCGATAACCTCATTTATTTCGTCCTGACCGATATCAGGTGGGGAGAAGGGGATATTTTGCATAATTTACATCCTTCCCGTTTTTCTTTGCTTAAACTAATATAATATTATAACATAGTAAAGTAGAAAAAGCAATCAAACATTGATTTTTCCTTCATATTATGCACACATATTGAAAAAGCAGAAAAAATGTGATAAAATCTAAATAACTATGGACTTTATTTGAAAAAATCGTTGCAGATAAATACTAAATATGATATAATTTTCTTTTAGACATTAGCACATATTTAAAGGCATATAATAGCCTTGGAGGAGATAAATTTGAAAACAGTTTGTATAGTTTGCGGCGGCAGATCGCACGAGCACGAAATATCGCTTATGTCGGCCTATAGCGTGCTTTGTAACATTGATCGTGAAAAGTACGATGTGCACACCATTATAATTGATGAGAACGGAAGCTTTTTCCACACCAAAGATTTAGGCGAGCTCAAAAATGAGGGCTGGAAGAAACTTTCGGATCTTGCCCCTTGTATTATCGCTCCCGATCCCAAGTATAATGGAATTTTGGTTGAAACACAAAGCGGCTTTGAGAATATTAAAATTGACGTATTTTTCCCTGTGCTTCACGGCGAAAACGGTGAGGACGGCGTTATTCAGGGCGTCTTTAAACTCAGCGGCGTGCCTTATGTTGGTTCTGGAGTTTTGGCTTCTGCCTCTTGTATGGACAAAGAGGTTACTCATATAAGACTTGACAGCGCAGGCATCAAAACCGCAAGATACATAACCGCAAAGGTCGGCGCTGATATAGAAGCTCTCGATAGAGAAATCAAGGAGAGCTTTGGCTACCCCGTTTTTGTAAAGCCTGCAAACGCAGGTTCATCGGTTGGAGTTTCTCGAGCAGAGTGTGTAAACTGCCTTATCAAAGCCTTGGAGGAAGCCTTCTTGGTTGACAAAAAGGTTCTTATTGAAGAGTGCCTTGTCGGAGCTGAGGTTGAGTGTGCCGTTTTGGGAAATGAAGAGCCTATTGCGGCGGACTACATCGGCGAAATTGTGCCCGAGGTTGAGTTTTACGATTTTGATGCAAAATACGTAAGCGGAACTACCGCATTAAACATCCCTGCAAACCTTCCTTGTGAGGTTTCGGAGAAAATCCGCGAAACTGCGGTTCGTGCCTATAAAGCTATGGACTGTCAGGGACTTTCAAGGGTGGACTTTTTCGCCAAAGAGAACGGCGAAATTGTTTTAAACGAAATAAACAATCTCCCCGGATTTACATCGATTAGTATGTACCCCAAGCTTTTTGAGGCTTCGGGTGTAAAATACGCAGAGCTAATAGACAAACTTATAGAAACTGCCGCAGTTAAATAAAGCGGCGGAAAGGGACAAGCCATGGATAAGAGACCGATTGGAGTTTTTGATTCGGGCCTGGGCGGACTTACCGCCGCAAAAAGACTTTTGGAGATTCTTCCCGACGAGCGCTTTGTATATCTCGGCGACACTCTGCGTGTGCCTTACGGCGACAGACCGACAGAGCAGATTCGCGAGTTCACTCTAAGCGATATAGATTTTCTTTTAGAAAAGGGCGTTAAGGCAATTCTTATCGCTTGCGGAACTGCGACATCCTCGCTCTCAAAAGAGGATTTCGAGAGCGTTCCCGTGCCTATTGAGGGAGTTTTATATCCCGCTTCTGTTGCCGCCGCAAAGGCAACAAAAAACAAGAAAATCGGCATTTTGGGAACAGCTGCAACCATCAGAATCGGCGGTTACGTTAGATTTTTGGGCGAAATCGATAGTGAAATTGAAACTGTTTCAATAGGCTGCCCCAAATTCGTTCCTCTCATCGAGGGCGGAAGGACAAGCCCCTGTGACCCCGACGTTAAGGCGGCTGTAGCCGAGTACGTAGGACCTCTTAAAGAGGCAGGCGTTGACACAGTTATTTTAGGCTGCACACACTATCCGCTTTTAACCGAGGCAATCCACGAATTCTTCCCCGAAGCGACCTTAATAAATGCAGGCGCAGAGGGTGCTGAGCAGATAAAGAAGATTTTGAAAGAAAAGGATATGCTCGGCGCAGAAAAAGGCGAAAACGAATTTTATGTAAGCGGCGACGTTGAGAGCTTTGTAAAGAACGGAAGCCTTTTCTTAGGTAGCGACATAAAAGGCGCTAAAAAAGCAGTTTTTTAATTTGGAGATATTATGAAAAGCGATGTAATGATAGAGCTAAAAAGCCTTATTAAGTCTATGGGAGAAAGCGAAAATATTGAGCTTTCAACGAGAGGTAAGCTGCTCGCTAAGGAAAACGCTATATTTTTAAGCTACAAGGAAACCGAGCAAAGCGGTTACGATGGATGTACAGTTTTAATTAAAGCCGAGGGAAACGATAGAGTTACCATAAGCCGCTCGGGCGATGCAAATTCCCATCTGCTTTGCGAAAAGGGAAAACGCAATCTATGTAGCTATAGTACGCCGCATGGTTCTCTAACCTTGGGCGTAACTTGTGGAAATATAAGAAACAGCTTAAGTCAAAATGGCTTTGGCGAACTTGAGCTAAGCTATGAGCTTGACGTAAACGGCGGTCTTATTGGAAAGAATAAGCTGCGCATTAAAATAAGGGAGTGTACAAACTGATGACAAACCTCATCAAACAAGCAAAACAGCAAATTACTGCGGCTCTTAACAATGCCGCTACCCGTGCAAACCAAGAAGGTAAGCTCGTTTCCTCTGAGCTTGGCGCCTTCACCGTTGAAATCACCAGTGACGCATCGCATGGCGACTTTGCCGCAAATGCCGCTATGGTTTCGGCCAAAAATATGAGAACAAGCCCTAGAAATATTGCAGATGCGCTCCTTTCCTGCCTTGACCTTTCGGAAACTATGTTCGAGCGCTGCGAGGTTGCAGGCCCCGGCTTTCTCAATTTCTTCCTTTCCGAAGGCTATGCTGCCGACGTTGTATCGGCAGTTTTAAATGAGGGCGAAAACTACGGACGCACCGATTTCGGCAAGGGCGAAAAGGTTATGGTCGAGTTCGTTTCGGCAAACCCCACAGGCCCTATGCATATCGGTAACGCACGTGGCGGCGCACTCGGTGACTGCCTTGCCGCAGTTTTGGACTGGTCTGGTCAC
>JAZRHT010000175.1:0-2212 GCA_045644905.1 Oscillospiraceae bacterium | reverse complement strand
CATCGCAATCGCAATGTTCCTCTTTGCATTCACCACTGTTCTCGGCTGGTCGCACTACGGTTCTAAGGCATGGGAGTACCTCTTCGGAGCAAAGACTACCTACATCTTCCGTATCATTCACGTATGCACAGTTATCCTCGGTGCTGTTCTTACTTCCTCTCTTGCATGGGATATTTCCGATACCTTCAACGGTCTTATGATGATCCCCAACCTTATCGGCGTTCTCGTGCTCTCACCCCTTGTTGTGAAGATCACGGCAAATTACCTGAGAAGAAACAAGAAGGGCGAGGACATCGAGCCGATGTACAACTTCGATCCCGAAGTTCAAGCAGAGGAAATTGCACGAGAAATCGAAGAGTAATTGTTCCTATCCCGAAAGTTTTTATATAAGTGGCTGTCACATTTAGGCGGCACCAAATAAAAAACGGCAGAAGCATTGTAAAAGCAGTGCTTCTGTCGTTTTTTTATACAAATTAAAGGAAAATAAGGTAGAAAATCTTTGTTTTCTTAAAGTGTATCCGTTTTTGAGTGTTCTTCCTCGCGGGCAGAATCCGAGTCAGATTTTCTAATTTCGGCGCCGTGCTTGAATATCATAGATAAAAACATAAAAAACAGTCCTGTTGTAAGCGAAACCGATGCGCTGACGTCAATATCGGAAGCTTGTGCAAAAAGCAGCGAAGAGATCGCCACAACTATTCCCGATGCAATTGCCACAGCCGCAGAAACGATTATAGACACAATTCCGAGTCTGAAGCATTCCCTGGAGCCGTCAAAGGTAAAGGGTGTACCGGTGTTCAGAACGTTTCCGAAATACCTCTCTGCAACTAATGCCAAATAGGCTTCTCCCGCAGAGGTAATAATGCCTATGATACAAGCAGAATACGCCCCCGGCGCCTCAATACCAAAATCGCTCAACGCTTCAGGCGAAAGGAGATGTGAAAAAGGAAGCATAACCAACCCTATAAGCGAGCCTACACCGCCAACGATGCAAAGAACGAAAACAACCTTTGCCAAAATCCTTAGAACCTTAAAAACCGTCATGATATTTGATAAAGTTTTACTCATAACTCTTTTATCCTTTCTGCCTATCGCAAATCAAACACTAATACGTTTTATATCTTTGCGATTACAGCACTGAAAAAGTTCCGTTCTTTAGAGCTTCAAGCATAACGATCGCGCTGCTTACGTTTGTTGCAAGCGGAATTTTTTGAACGTCACAAAGTCTGAGCAGTGCGGAAACATCCGGCTCGTGAGGCTGAGCCGTAAGTGGATCGCGCAGAAAAATAATGAGTCCAAGTTCACCGTTTGCAAGCATTGCTCCAATCTGCTGATCGCCTCCAAGAGGGCCGCTTTTCATTCTATGTATTGGAAGGGCTGTTTCGCCCATTATAAGCGTTCCGGTCGTTCCGGTTGCATAGAGCTCATAACCTGCAAGCACGTCCTTATATCTTTTTGCGAGCTCGATAATCTCGTCCTTCTTTTTATCGTGTGCAATCAATGCTATTTTCACAATTTTCTCTCCTTTTTGTATAAGTTATATCTTAATTTGATTGAAATTTATTAAATCGGCTTTATTTTCTTTTTATCGTGTTAATTGTAGCACAAAATCTGTTGATTTTCAACCTTAAATCGAAAAATAAGTTTTCTACTGTTTTTAAAAGCAAGAACAAACTGCCGATGACTATACAAACAAAAAAGAACTCGGGGACAACCGAATAGCAACCCGAATTCTTTTTTGCATAATAAGAGAACACGATGCCTTAAACCAAGCTGATGCTTGTAATAGCTGCATAAGCCGGAAGCGTAAGATCTACCGCTACATATGCAAACGTGTATGATTCGCTTTCAACCTCGCAACGTTCATAGGTAATCCCATAATCCTTGGTATAGGTAACGATGTACTTTTTCATTTTAATCCTCCACTCTGTCGCCTGGTGACGACCGCACATAAAGTCAGCGTGAAACGCACGTATGTAAAAATTAGATGTTACGGAATTTTCACGCTAGCTTAAAGATCCTTCATAACCATTATTGCCTCGCCCTGAATGATAAGCCGTTCTCGGTCCGCGCCTTTTATAACGATTGGCTCCATTTCATCATTTTCGGGTATGAGGTAGATTGCGTTTTTGTCCTGTTTGAATTTCTTAAGAGTTGTTTCCGCGTTATCATAAAGAAATGCGGCTATTCTTCCCTCGCGCACTCTCTCGCATCT
>JAZRHT010000174.1:0-7508 GCA_045644905.1 Oscillospiraceae bacterium | reverse complement strand
GAGCTTACCGTGCTACAATATGCCCAAATGAGAAAAAATCGGTGATGTAATTATGAATAAAAAACGCATTCTTAAAGAGGGAGTGCTTATATTTATTGGAAGCGTGCTGTACGCCGTCAGCACTGTTCTTTTCATCTTTCCACGCTCGCTTTTACTTGGTGGAACAAGCGGAATTTCTGTGATTTTAGAGAGATTTCTGCCGTTTTCCCCTGGTATTATTTTAATGATAATCAATTTTCTTCTTATAGTGATTGCCTTTCTGATTTTAGGCAAAGAAATGGCGGTCAAAACGCTTGTTGGCTCGGTTTTGACAACTATTTTTGTCGGGCTTTTTGAAAAGGTATTTTCTTTATCTGAGCCACCTATCCAAAATGAATATCTATCTGCAGTGGTCGGATCTTTTATTATAGCGGTTGCAAGCGGAGTTATGTTTTACGTTGATTCCAGCTCTGGCGGAACAGATATTATTGCGCTGATAGTCAAGAAATATTCTAATATAAAAATAGGCAGGGCTCTTTTAATAACCGATGTGCTTATTGTTATTGTCGGTGGTATTTTGTCGGGCACAACTGTATTGATAAGCTCATTTATTGGCCTTTTAATCAAAACTCTTGGCATAGATTTTGTGATTTCACTCATTAAGAAATATAAACGTGCAGCCTAAAAACAAATCCACCCGTGAGGGTGGATTTTTTAGGTTACCTTTTTTCTGTATGAAAGGGGAGAAACCCCGACCTCTTTTTTAAAAACAAGCCCCATATAGTTTGCCGACGAAAAACCGCATTCCATTGAAATCTCCTCAACCGATTTGTTAGTGGAAGTAAGCAGCGACTTAGCTCTATTTAAGCGTATAAGGGTAAGGTATTCCATAATGCTTATGCTCATCGACTCGCGGAAATTTTTACATAGGGTCGCCTTGGAAAGAAAAAACTCTCCCTCGAGCGTTTTGAGGGTTATGTTTTCTTTAAAATTGGTGTTAAGATAGTAGGCGATTTTAAGGGAAAGTGAATCGTCTGGCAGCGATTTGAGAGTTTCGCTCGCGGGCGAGAGCGCCGAGGATGTCTGCCGCTCTAAAAAATAGAGAAGTGTTCTTGTGAGATTCATTTCGTTTTCGCTTCTCTGCTTAAGACTTCTCTTTTGTATCTTTGATATTTCCGAAAGTAGTGAAAAAATAATGTCGTAATGCTCTCCGTAAAGACTTAGAACGCCCTTTTCAAAGCATTCCTCTAAAAACTTTTTCTGCTCATTCGAGAGGAAATCTGACGAGAAATTTATGTTAATGCGCTCATAAGGTCCGCCCTCGGTTTTGTGCATTTTAAAGGGCGGAATAACCGCAAAAGCATCCTTTTTAATAACAAACATTCTGTTTTCAATAAACAGCTGACGATTTCCCGAAAGCAGAAAATAAAGCTCCCAGTGCTCATGACTGTGCACGCTCGCCATTGAATAGTCTGTCTCGAGTTTTCGCTCATCAACACAGAAAAACATAGTATCACCTTTACGATTTATGTAATTTCGCTCTTAGTATATGCTTTTTTGTATTGAAAGTCAATCTTTTTGTTTGGTATAATGGTATCATCAGAGGTAGTAGGAGGCATATTTATGATTAAAATCGTTCAGTTTGGAGAGGGCAACTTTTTAAGATGCTTTGCCGATGCATATTTTGACACACTCAATGAGGAAGGCTGTGAATACAGCGTCGATATAGTAACCCCCATTCGCGGCAATATAGAAAACTTTAAAAAGCAAAATAACCGCTATAATATTGTCCTGCGCGGCGTTGAGGGTGGAAAAAATATCGAGCGCAAAAGGGAAATCTCGGTTATAAATTCGGTTATTGATCCCTTTGAAGAGCCCGAGAAATTCTATGCTCTTGCTTTGGACGATGAGCTTAAAATAATAATCTCCAACACCACCGAGGCAGGTATTTGCTACAACGAAAATGACTCTTTTGACGGCTTTGAGAATATATCCTACCCCGCAAAGCTTACAAAGTTTTTATTTGAGCGCTTTAAGTCGGGCAAAAACGGAGTTTATCTTATGCCCGTCGAGCTTATAGACAACAACGCAGATAAACTCAAGGAATGTGTTGACGCGTACATAAAGCTTTGGAATTTATCCGATGAATTTAAAGCTTGGAACGATACTCAAAACTACTATCTAAACACCCTTGTCGACCGCATTGTTTCGGGCTATCCCAAAGATAGTGACACCGAAAAAAGAATGCACTCGCTCATCGGATGGGAGGATAAGCTTCTTACAATAGGTGAACCATTTGGACTGTGGGCAGTCGAGAAAAAGGGTGATATTGCAAGCCTTATCCCCGAGGGCAAGCACAATATTGAAGTTGTGCTTACAGATGATATAAATTATTATAAAAAACGCAAGGTTCGTATCCTAAACGGAAGCCATACAGGAATCGTTGCAATGGGTCTTGTTTTAGGCAAGCAAACCGTTTATGACTGTATGCAGGATAGTAAAATTGCAGACTTTATGGAAGATCTCCTCGAAAACGAGATAATTCCCTTTGTTTCAAGCGATATCGAGGCAACAACCGAGTTTGCAAACAGCGTAAAATCAAGATTTCTAAACCCCTATCTCAATCATCAGCTTATCTCAATCGCGCTCAATTCAATTTCTAAGTTTAAAGCAAGAGACTTAGTCAGCTTCAAGGATTACTATGAGAAAAACGGCAAAATCCCTGCGCTGCTAACCATTTCGCTCTCATATCTTTTGGCACTTTACAGCCGCGTGGAGAAAACGGAAAACGGATATTTTGTTCTCTTGGGCGAGAAAATCTATGAGATAAAAGACGAAAAAGAATATCTCGAATTTTTCAGTAGCGGCGGCTCGGCTCTCGACTTTTTAAAGAAAAAAGACGTGTGGGGCGAGGACTTAACACAGTACCAAAACCTCTCAGAAACTGTTGAGAAAAATATTTTAAAAATAAACAGCGGAGAAAAGCTTTATGAATGATACACTTGTCATTTCAAATAAGGATAATGTGGGAATTTGCCTTAAAGAAGGAACAAATATCCCCGTCGGGCATAAATTTGCGCTCTGCGATATTCCTAAAAACGCCTTTGTATATAAATACGGCGCCATTATCGGAAGAGCAAGCCATAATATCAAAAAGGGCGAGTGGGTGCATAGCCATAACCTGCGCTCCCATCTTGACGAAAAAGCAAAATATTACTATGACTTTTCCGCTGCCGAGATAAAGCCTCAAAAGGCAACCTTCAAAGGCTTTAAAAGAGAGTGGGGAAGGGCAGGAGTTCGAAACGAAATTTACATTATTCCAACTGTCGGATGTGTAAATAATGTTTGCCTTAAACTTGAAAAGGCCGCACAGAAGTATGTAACGGGCAGCATTGACGGAATTTTCGCCCTTACTCATCAGTTCGGCTGCTCCCAGCTCGGAGAAGATAATGAGAACATTAGAAAACTGCTCGTTTCGATAGCTAAAAACCCCAACGCAAGCTTTGTTTTGTTTGTAGGGCTCGGCTGTGAAAACAACCGCCTTTGCGATATCGAAAAAGACCTTGCTGACTTTAACAGCGACGGTCACATCGCATTTTTTAACGCACAGGATGTCGAGGACGAAATAGATTTCGGACTTAACATTTTAAAGAATTTCGCCCAAAAGGCCGCCGCGCTAAAGCGTGCAGACGTCGATTTTTCCGAGCTTTGCATTGGTCTTAAATGCGGCGGTAGCGATGCATTTTCGGGCCTTACAGCCAATCCCTTGGTTGGCAGAATAACCGATAGAGTGGTCTCACTCGGTGGCAGCGCAGTTTTAACAGAGGTGCCCGAAATGTTTGGCGCAGAGCAAAGGCTTATGAATAAATGCGCCACAAAAGAGGTCTTTGAAAGCTACAAAAAAATGATTGAAGATTTTAAGGATTCTTATATAAGGCAGGGCTTCCCCGTTTATGAAAATCCCAGCCCGGGCAATAAAGAGGGCGGAATTACAACATTAGAGGAAAAATCCTTAGGCTGCATCGAAAAGGCAGGACAAACCGCTATTGTGGATGTTTTAGGATACGGCGAGCTTGTTAAAATGTCGGGCGTTTCGGTGCTTAATGCTCCCGGCAACGACCTTATCGCCGCAACGGCACTTGCCAGTGCGGGCTGTCAGATAGTGCTATTTACAACGGGCAGGGGAACTCCATTTTCGACCTTTGTTCCAACCATGAAAATTTCTTCAAACGCAACTCTTTCACAGAAAAAATCGGGCTGGATAGATTTTGGCGCCGACACAATGGATGAGGAAGGATTTTTTAATCTACTGACTAAAACCATAAATGGCGAATATAAGGCAAAAGGCGAGGACATTCGCGAAATCGCATTTTACAAAACGGGAGTTACATTATAAAAAGAGAGGTGCGTTTAAAACGCACCTCTCTTTTTTATTGCGTAGATAACCTTTAAAAGTTACCTAAGGCAATCATATAAAATTATTTACGGTTATCTGTATTAGTGGTAAAATATAGTTGGGACTGTACCCAAATTTAAAAAGGTCAGGTGACTAAAATGAGAAAAAGAATAATTGCTCTTGTAATGTCAATTATAATGATTCTCGGTGTTGTTCCGTTTTCTGCATTTGCGGATGAAACGACAATAACTCCCAATGAGATCTATCTTTTAGATGTTCCCGAGAGCGGAAGTGTACAGCACAGTGATATTTCTGGTGCTGTAGATGCGAAGCTCGTCCAAGAGGATGGGGAAGGCTTCATTTCTTATAAGAAAGAAGAAGGCGCGGCAGCGGCTGCTATGAATGGCTGTCACGCTAGTATTGAGAATATAGCCATGACATACGGCGAAGGGGCAAAGGGCCTCCCTGCAGATAGCGGAATTGACAAATTTGATCTATCAAAAGCCTATGTCGCTATTCGCCTTAAGCATAAGGATAATTCCGATGCGTTTACCTACACGAATACTGCTTTAGACATTCGTATGGCTATGAATGGTACTACTAACCGTATCACCCTTACCAGTAAAGACTATTCATACTATTGGGTTGATAAAACTGATGGTACCAAGATTAAATATAAGGGTGCGTCCACAAATACATATTGCATGAACTTTAGTGGCAACGCAGACGGTTGGTTCTTATTTCCAATTAGCGGCACAAGCCAGATAACCTTACAGAGACTTAAGGAAAGCCTCAGCACTATGGATATATTCTTTAGAGGCAGATATTCTACTAGTGAAAAAGCTGCTACTTGGGATAACAAGGAGCTCCTTATCGGAGATATGTTTGTTGTTCAGGATATCGAAAAATTCCTCTCGGAAAAATGCCCCAACTATGCTAACGACAAAAAGTATGCTCCTAACAATGCAGAGGATAGCGCATACTATGGCGTAAGAATTGGTGATATCGAGTCATTCCAGAATGTAAGATACAAGACAGCATGGCTCTCTAAAACCAAGAATGATCCCACATTTGGATCAAGCAATCAAAAGCCCACAAACCATGTGGTAAAACTTCCTAATGGAGACCGTGCAATCGAATTCTCCTATTCGGAAAAATATACTACCGGTACTTCAAGTAGCGAAACCTTCACTGATTTCGCTCTGCCTTCAAGTACCAGAACAGATATTGCAAACCTTTCGTCAGTTAATACATACGATGCCTTTAAGAGCTTTGAAAGCGGATATAACTGTCCTAATGGAACGGGCTCCAAGGTACCAACTGATATTCTCGATAAGTCGGATTATCTTGCTTTCCGTATTGCAACAAAGGGTGCGGCAGGTTCTACCGCAAGCAATTACTTTATTCCCGTTATAAACCTGTCTAACCAGTTATACCGTGGCGGACAGTCTTACTCTGCGTATCATTTTGCTATTAAAGATAAAGGCACTTGTACGTATATCGACGCCAACACAGGTGAAACCGAGGAGCTTACCGTTGGCGGTGGGTTTGGTGTTTTAGGAACATCTCAGGGTATCAAGGTTACAAAGGAACTTGACGGATATATTCTTATTCCCAGATCCTCCTTTAAGAATACTGATCTTAATGTAACTCTTGCTGAAAATACCTATCATATCTACAAGTATCTTACAGCAGCAGGTAACACAAAGCAAGGATCTACTTCTGAAGGCGATTACACCCTTGCACAGCTTTGGGGTGGCGCATATTACAGAGATAGCGGATTTATAGATGCTGTTTCCTTTGCATTCAGAAGAGCTGCAAGCTCTAATAGCTATTGGGATCCCAATGTTAAGTTCTATGCAGGCGATGTTCTCTTTGTATCTGATAAAGAGAAGTTTGTAGATTATCACACAAGCTGCGACATCTTTGGTCACGATTATGAGGTGACTGATTCCAAAGAAGCTACCGCAGAAGAAGATGGTTACACTACCTACACCTGCCAGAAAGATGGCTGCGGCGATACATATACCGATGTTATTCCTAAGCTCGATTGCACACACCCCGATGCTTACCTTCAGAATGTTAAGGAAGCAGATTGCATAAATGGCGGATATTCCGGCGACTTATACTGCCCCGACTGCGAAAATGTAATTGAGAAGGGCGCAGAAACTGCCCCTCTCGGCCACGAAGAAATAGCCGGCGAAGGCAAAGAGGCAACCTGCACCGAGACAGGTTATGAATCTTCTATCGTCTGCGGCGTATGCGGTGAATTTATTCGCGCGGTAGACGAAATCCCCACAATTCCTCATAAATATGAGGGTGAGGGCACAGTAGTAGCTCCCACCGAGAATGAGTCGGGCTACACAAAATACACCTGCGACTACGGTTGCGGCGAAATCTATAAGACCAATTACGTAATGCCTCTTAGCAGCGAGGTTAAAAACGTAAAGGCTGAGCAGATTGTTAAAACAATGGACCTTCAGGTTACTTGGGACGCAATCGAGGGCGCAGATATGTACCTCGTATACGTCTACGACGCAGAGGGCGTAAAGGTCCGCGGCGCCACCCTTACAGGCGAAAGAACCTCTGTAAGAATCAATGGTTTTGAACTTGGCAATTACAGTGTCAAGGTTCGTGCAAGAGTTGGCGGTAAATACACCGAAAAGTATGAAGCCGTTGAGTTTGCAATGGGCTCAATTCTCCCCGTATCTCCCATCCCCAAAGTTCTCAAAACCGACAAAGAGAGCATGATCGTAACCTGGGATGCTATAGAGGGAGCAGTAGGCTACTATGTAGAATTCCAGAGTGAAGATCAGAGGTTTGCCCCCTACACAAACGAAAACTACATCGAATTTAATAAGCTCAGAGTTGACACAGAGTATAAGATTTCAATTTGCGTAAAGATGAGTGATACACTCTTTATCCCATTCGGCGAGCAGATAACTGCCAAAACCGAAAATCACGCAGACATCAACGTTAATGCAAGCTTCAGTGAAGACGGAATCCTCGTTTCATGGGACGTTCTTAATGAAGTAGACGACAGTGCAGATATGCATTGGGTATATCGTGTTGACGAAAATGGCGATTGGAATCTTATCGCAGACACTGCAGAAACTAACGTATTTGCTCAGAG
>JAZRHT010000173.1:0-25399 GCA_045644905.1 Oscillospiraceae bacterium | reverse complement strand
TGCGCCAATATCGGAAAGGATAAGAATTTCCTCTAACTCGTCAAGCAAATCATCATCAATTTTGGTAAAAGAATTTATAAGAGAATCTATTCCTCTTTTCATTCCGTCACGAGTTTTGGTAAGTCCCGCCTTAATTTTATCAAAAAGTCTCAAAAAATCACCTCATTATTATGTAAAGTTAGTGGCCTTTACAAGCATTTAGTCCTCGTCTTTTATTCCGAGTTTGCTTCCAACCTCACTCAGATCCATCTGAAGAAGCTTAGACACACCCTTTTCCTGCATGGTAACGCCGTAAAGTCTGTCTGCTTCTTCCATACTGCCTCGTCTGTGAGTAATCATAATAAACTGGGTCTTGTCGCTGACTTTTCTTAGGTACTGAGCGTACTTCTGAACGTTAACCTCGTCAAGCGCAGCCTCAATCTCGTCAAGAATACAGAACGGAGCAGGTTTAACCTTAAGGATGGAGAGATAGATCGCAATAGCAATAAAGGACTGCTCACCACCCGAAAGCTCAACAAGGTTTTTGATAATCTTTCCGGGAGGCTGAACAAAAATCTCAATTCCTGACTCGAGAATGTTCTCGGGATCGGTAAGATTAAGAGTTGCCTTACCACCGCCGAAAAGTTCAACAAATATCTTAGAGAAGTTATCTCTTATCTCAGAGAAGCTCTTTAAGAACATTTCCTTCATCTGCGATGTAAGCTCGCCGATAAGCTTTAAGATTTCCTCTCTTGACTTTTCAGCGTCCTCAACCTGAGCCTTCATAAACTCATATCTTTCGGAAACCTCTTTATATTCCTCGATTGCATCAACGTTGATGGCGCCAAGAGCTCTAATCTTAGATTTAAGCTGACTTAAAAGTCCCTGAGCCTCTGTGATATTCTCAATAGGCTCTGCGATCTGCTCTGCTGCGGCTCTATCAAGCTCGTACTCTGTATAGAGCTTAAAGATAATGTTATCAAGTTCCTTCTGAACAGAAATCTTACGTTCCTCGAGTCTTGTGATTTCACCTGTGAGTTTTTCTCTCTCATCAAACTGAGAACGCTCGTTCTTACGAATCTGCTCAATTTTCTGCTCGCATTCGGCTCTCTTTTGGGCCATAGCGGCGATGTTTTCATCGCATTTTGCATTGAGAGAAACGAGCTCTTCTCGCTCTTTCTCGCTGTCTGCAATTTTTTCTTGAAGTTCGGTATTAAGAGCGATAAGCTCAGATTTTTGTGTTTCAAGGAGAGCAAGTTTCTTGTTGGATTCGTCGTTTTCAGCGTTAAGGCGAATAACCTCAGCATTTAAGCTCTCGAGATCTTTTTGAATGGAAAGAATCTCAAACTTGATTTTTGTGCTCTGCTCGGAAAGCGTTTCAGCACGAGTTGTAGTATCATTCTGTCCACCGCTTAATGTGTTAATGCGGTTTTCAGCATTTTCTTTGTTCTGCTTATTTTCGGAAAGAGCAGTTTCAAGTTCTCTTTTCTGAATATCAAGAGCAGAAATCTTAGCAGCGCATTCCATTTTCTCACTGTCAAGAGCATCAAGAGTGTCCTCAATTTCAGAAATTGAAAGTTCTAAGCGCTTTTGCTCTGCAGAATACTTAATCTTATCTTCGCTAAGAACAGAAAGCTCTGCCTTAGCGCCCGAAAGATAAGCCTCTGCCGATGCAACCTGCTCGTTTACTGCGTCAAGATTCTGATTTAGTTCTTCTCTTTCTTTGTTGAGCTTTAAAAGTTCGTTTTCGATTTTCTCAATCTCGAATTTTCGGCTTAAAACGCCGGTTTTAGATGCCGCAGAACCACCCGTGAGCGAACCGCCCGCATTGATTATCTGGCCGTCTAATGTAACGATTTTAAAACGATATCCAAACTTTTTAGCAATAGCGCTTGCATTATCAAGAGTATCTGCAAAAACGATTCTGCCAAGCAGCCACTTAACGATTTCGCTATGCTCATCTTTATAGGATACAATCTCATTTCCTATACCAAGGAAGCCCTCTGCCTGAGAAAGACCCTGCTCGGAAAGTCCCTTGCCTTTAATAGTATTTATAGGCAAGAAGGTTGCACGTCCCGAATTTTCTCTTTTAAGAGCATAAATTGCCTGCTTTGCATTTTCCTCGGTTTCTACAACAATATTCTGCATAGCTGCTCCAAGAGCGGTTTCAACCGCGAGAGCAAACTTTGCATCAACAGTTATTATCTGCGAAACTGTACCAACAATTCCCTTCAGAATTCCCTTTTTACCGTCCGAAATAACTTTTTTAACGCTTCCCGAAAAACCTTCAAGGTTATTTTCGAGTTCTTGCATCAGCTTCTTTCTCTGTTCCTTCTGAGAAATTGCAAGGTTATTTTCGTCTATTTTCTTTTGAATTTCCTCTTTTTGGGATACTATCGAATTAAATTTGAGTTCATATCCCTTAAGAGTATTGTTGATTTTCGCCGCTTCATCGTCACCCTTCGAAAGAACGGCTCTGACAGCATGATTTTCCTTTTGGAGCTCGGAAAGCTGAGATTCTTTAGACTCTATAGATTCCTCAATAGCAGAAATACGCTCACTTAAGGTTTCCTTATTATTGCCAAGGGCAGAAATTGCAACTGTGTCTCTTGTAATCTGAATATTGTAAGAAACCACGTCAGCCTGAAGCTTTTCAAGCTCGGATTTGTAGTTTTCTGTAATACCAGTAAGTTCACTGAGTTCCTCGTCTATCTTGGCGCTTTCTTCTTCTAAGAGTTTTAGTTTCTCTTGAGTTTCGTTTATTAAAGCGGTTTTACTCAGATTCTCCTCAGAAAGCTTTGCACCGTCACCCTTTAAAGCCTCAATTTCACCGTCTACTGAGGAGATAGTTTCATTATTATGGAGAATATCGTTTTCAAAAACGGCATTCTGCTGTTTTAAGAATGCATCCTTTTCTTCGTTTGCTTGTTTCTGAGCGCGTTGTGCCTCAATTTCAGCGAGGAATGTCTGTGAATCTCTGTCTATCTGCTCGATTGTAGCGTCGACCTCGTCCAGCGCATTCATAATGCTCTCACGAGATGTGTTAAGAGCAGTAAGCTTATATTCTAAGTCGCGAAGCTTATCGCCTGATTGATCTAAGGTCTTAATCCAGAGAGAAACCTCAACCTTTCGCTTTTCGTCTGCTAAAACAAGATATTTCTTTGCCTTTTCAGACTGAATTCTAAGGGGCTCTACTCTTCCTTCAAGTTCAGAAAGAATGTCCTTAAGGCGCAGAATATTATCCTGAGCCTGCATAAGACGTCTTTCAGCCTCATTTTTACGATAACGATATTTAGAAATACCTGCCGCTTCTTCAAAAATTTCACGGCGATCGTTACTTTTTGCAGAAACTATGTCAGCAATTTTGCCCTGACCGACAATTGAATAACCGTCACGACCGAGACCTGTATCCATAAACAGCTCGCGAACATCCTTAAGGCGAACTGTCTGACGGTTTATCATATATTCGCTCTCGCCACTGCGATAGTATTTTCTTGTAATAACAACCTCGTCGTTATCATAATTGAGTTTTCTTGATGAATTATCTAAAACAAGAGAAACCTCAGCAAAACCGAGAGATTTTCTGCTCTCAGTTCCCGAAAAGATAACGTCCTCCATTCTTTCGCCACGAAGGGTCTTAGTGGACTGTTCACCCAATACCCAACGAACGGAGTCGCTGATATTACTTTTTCCGCTTCCGTTAGGTCCAACGATGGCGGTAAGCCCGTCGCCAAAGGCAAGCGATGTTTTATCAGGGAATGACTTAAAGCCCTGAATTTCCAACGATTTAAGTCGCAAAGAAAACATTCCTTTCTATTGACTTCCAAATTACCAAATATACATTAATAATACCACAAAACACCTGTTTTGTGCAAGGGTTATCTTAATTTTATATCGCCGATTTTAAGAGAATTATCAGTCGAAACTCTGACATTATATCCGAGAACAGAAAATCTTTCTAAATTACTCTTTTTTTGCCCTAAAATCTGCGAAATGCAAGAGGAATTTACGCATATTTCAATATTTCCATTCTGCAGATTATTCGCTTTAAAAAGATTTAACGCTTTTTGAAAAAATCTCTCTGACAAAATGAGCTCTCCGAGAGCAGGATGATAGGCTCCAGCAAGAAAATTTTCCTTGACGCCGGGCTCATCGTGAAGCCCCACTCGAATTACCCTTATTCCCTTTTTTTCAAACATATCAAGAAGTTTAGCACAAAGAGCTACAGTTTCATTTAGCGAAGGTGGATTGTAGTTTCCACTTTCAAAAAGCTTGCCTAAATATGTATCTTTTAGGACGACAGTCGGGTAAATTCTTACAGTATCAGGAGATAAATCTATAATACTCTGCGCTGTGTATATTGCGCCTTCATCGGCATCTCCATAAAGCCCCGTCATCATTTGAAGACCTAACGAAAAGCCGTAATCTTTAATTAGATTTGAAGCCTTAGCAACATCGTCAGCCGTGTGTCCTCGCATATTTTTTAAGAGCACGTCATTGCACATACTTTGGGCACCGAGCTCAATGGCAGTAACCTTGTACTTTTTAAGAATACTGAGAACCTCGTCGCTTATAGCATCGGGACGGGTAGAAACTCTTATTCCGCTTATTTTTCCAACACCTACAAACTCCGATGCCGCCTCTAAAAGCTCGGTCATATAAGCTCTTTCAATAGCCGTAAAACTACCACCAAAAAATGCAATTTCGCTCTCTTTTAACTTTTCTAATGGCATATTCTCCATGACATCGGATAATGTTTTTATAATATCCTCAGCGTGTGGGAGCAGCGTTTTGCCCGAAATGGTGTTTTGATTGCAAAAACTGCACTTATTGGGACACCCAATATGCGGAATGAAAAAAGCTATATTGGAATGCCTCATTCTCCCATCAACTCCAAAGCCTCTTTTGCCGCCATTTGCTCTGCAAGCTTTTTGCTTTTTCCAACGCCTCGTCCGATAACATTACTGTTTAAATGAACCTCAACTGTAAAGCTTTTATTGTGAGCAGGTCCGCTCTCGTCTACAACAACGTAGCTTACCTTTTCCTCTTTATTCTGCTGAATTATCTCTTGAAGCTCGGTTTTGTAATCAACAAAAGCGGAGGTATTTTTTCTTTCTTCCATTTGCTTTGAAATAAACTCAAGAACGAATTTAGACGCCACATCTATTCCGCCATCAAGATACAATGCGGCAATAAGAGCCTCAAATGCGTCTGCAAGGATAGAATCTCTATCAGCGCCGCCATTCTGAGCTTCGCCCTTGCCTAAAAGAAGTACGCTTCCGAGATTTATTTCTCTTGCAAAACCTGATAAGGACTTTTCACAAACAAGCGCCGCACGGGTTTTAGAAAGCTCGCCCTCAGGCATTTTGGGGAAATTCTCAAATAAATATTTCGATACAATAATAGATAAAACCGAGTCGCCCAAAAATTCAAGACGCTCATTGTAGCCGTTTGATTTCTTGTTTTCATTGGCATAAGAGCTGTGTGTAAGAGCAAGGCTCAAAAGCGATTTATCCTTAAAAATATAACCAATCTGGGTTTCAAATCCCATCATTTTACTCAACCTCTTTTAATGCACTGATGCTCTCCGCAATGGTTTCGATAACCTTGTTATCGTGGTATTCCTTGGCTTGTCTGAGAGCATTTTTAAAAGCAACTGCATTGGAGCTTCCATGAGCCTTGATTACAGGCTTAGCAATACCCATAAGAGGTGCTCCACCATACTCTGTGTAATCCATTTTCTTTTTAAAAACCTTAAGACCCGACATTACCATTGCTACAGCTAATTTGCTAACAAAATTCTTTTTGAAAACCTGCTTTAGATTACCATACATCATTCCTGCAACGCCTTCGCAGGTTTTTAAGATAAGGTTTCCACTAAAGCCGTCAGCAACAATAACATCCGCGATACCAGCGAGGAAATCTCTGCCTTCAATATTTCCGCAGAAATTAAGGCTTGAATTCTTCAAAAGCTCAAAGGTTTCCTTCTGCAGAGGTCCACCCTTAGTATCCTCAGTACCGACGTTAGCGAGCATAACTCTGGGGTTTTCAACGCCCTGAATTTTATTCATATAAATGCTTCCCATAATAGCAAACTGCATGAGCATTTCGGGTCTACACTCAACGTTCGCACCGCAGTCAAGAAGCATTGAAGGAGCAGTATCGCCAGGGATAACTGTTGCAAGAGCGGGACGTTTAATTCCTCTGATTCTGCCAACGGTCATGGTGCCGCCGACTAAAACAGCACCTGTACTACCAGCGCTGACAACTGCATCGCCGTAACCCTGTCGAAGGAGTTGAAATGCTTTTCCGAGAGAGCTTTCCTTTTTGTCTTTGATAACGCAGGTAGGCTCATCGTCCATTGAAACAACAATATCTGTGTGGATTATCTCGTAATCTCCAAATTCGAGCTTTTCATCAAGAATAACCTTTTTAATTTCTTCTTCATTACCTGTAAAAACAAACTGCATACCATATTCCTTGTATGCAAGTGCACAGCCTTTAAGGATCTCTAAGGGCGCATTATCTCCGCCCATTGCGTCAACGATAACTTTCATCATTTTTCTCCTTAACTTTAAAATCTTGTTTGTAAATACTCGTCTAAAATTTTAAGTGCACGCTCTGACAGAGCGCCATATCTTTCCTGTTTGGATTTAATGTGGCTATCGAGCGACGGGAGGATACCCATATTACTTCCCATCGGCTGGAAATCAACGACACTTTCATCAGTTATGTAACTGATAAGAGCACCAAGCATTGTTTCTTTAGGAAGAGTAAGCATTTCTTTTCCTTCAAGCATTAGAGCAGCATTAATACCTGCTAAAATTCCACTTGCCGCAGATTCTATATAACCTTCAACACCTGTAATCTGTCCTGCAAAGAACAGTTTGGGATTGCTTTTTAAATTTAATGTTGCAGACAGAACCTTGGGAGAATTTATAAAGGTATTTCGGTGCATAACGCCGTATCTGACAAATTCTGCATTTTCCATTCCCGGAATCATAGAGAAAACCCTTTTCTGCTCAGGGAATTTAAGATTTGTCTGAAAACCAACAAGGTTTAAAAGTGTTCCCTCTGCGTTTTCACGGCGAAGCTGAACAACCGCCCAAGGTCTTCTATCTGTTCTCGGATCACGCAGACCAACAGGCTTTAAAGGGCCGAAACGAATGGTATCTTCGCCTCTTTTTGCCATTATTTCAATAGGCATGCATCCCTCATAAACAGTCAAAGCAGACTTTTCAAACTCTTTTAAAACCACAGATTCAGCGTTTATAAGCTCATTATAAAACGCAAGATACTCCTCTTGATTGAAGGGGCAGTTTAAATAATCATCGTCGCCTCTTCCATATCGAGATGCCGCAAAAACCTTTGACATATCAAGACTATCACGAGTCACAATCGGTGCAGCAGCATCATAAAAGCTAAGACTATCGCCGCAAGTCTTTTTAATTTCTTCCGAAAGAGCATCAGATGTAAGAGGTCCGGTTGCAATAATGGTTATATCCTCAAAGTCTATTTTAGATACTTCCTCATTGAAAACCGTGATATTGGGATGAGATTTAATTTTCTCTGTCACAAATGCGGCGAAATCATCTCGGTCAACCGCCAGCGCACCACCTGCGCTCACCGATGTTTGAGCAGCTGCCTGCATTGTTATCGAGCCAAGTCTTCTCATTTCCTCTTTTAGAAGTCCAGCAGCAGACTCAATTCGAGCTGCCTTAAGAGAATTTGAGCAAACAAGCTCACAAAACATATCAGAGTGATGTGCAGGACTGCGTTTTTGAGGCTTCATTTCGTAAAGCGAAACCTTAACTCCTCGCTTAGCGAGTGTAAACGCCGCTTCACAGCCTGCGAGCCCTGCTCCGATAACATTAACTTTTTTCTGCATAGCTTATTCCTCGGAAGACTTCTTTTTCTTAGGGAGCGCCTGAGTATGACCGCAGCCTTCCTTAGCGCAGTACATCTGTGCCTGTCTGCCCTTCTTTACAAACATTGTATTTCCACATTGCGGACATTTGTCTGCAACAGGCTCATCCCACGAAATGAACTTGCAGTTAGGAAAACTGGAGCATCCATAGAACTTCTTGCCCTTTTTGCCCTTTCTGCCTATAAGGTCAGAGCCACATTCAGGGCATTTTCCGGGTGTTTCGTCAACGATTTTCTTAGTGTTCCTGCACTCGGGATAACCGGGGCAAGCTAAGAATTTGCCGAATCTTCCGTTCTTTATAACCATATTTCTGCCGCAAAGCTCACAAACAACGTCTGTTTCCTCATCGGGAACCTTAACATGCTCGCCTTCCATATCCTTTTCGGCACTCGCAAGCTCTTTAGAAAAACCATCATAGAAGCCCGAAAGAACATTATTCCACTGCGCTTTGCCTTCCTCGACATTATCAAGGTCTTTTTCCATCTTAGCAGTAAATTCAACGTCGACAATGTCTTTAAAGCGCTCTTTCATAAGAGCTGTTGTAACCTCTCCAAGAGCGGTGGGCTTTAAGAATTTCTTTTCGCGTTCAACATAAAGGCGCTGAAGCACTGTTGTAATTGTAGGAGCGTAGGTACTTGGCCTGCCAATTCCATTTTCTTCAAGCGCTTTAATCAAAGTTGCCTCTGTGTATCTTAAAGGTGGCTGAGTAAAATGCTGTGCACTTGTGACGGAGGATTTTTTAAGCTCGTCACCAATTGAAAGCTCGGGAAGAACTCCCTCTTTTTCGGTTTCCTCATCCTTGGACTCTTGATAAAGCTTTGTAAAGCCATCAAACTTTACAGAGAAACCACTCGATTTAAACTGATAATCATTTGCAGAAATATCAACCGCAACGGTATCAAGAATTTCATCAGCCATAAGGCTTGAAATAAAGCGTTCCCAAATGAGCTTATAAAGCTTATACTGGTCACTTGTAAGGTCAGATTTAACCTGTTCTGGAGAAAGCTCAGGCATACTGGGACGAATTGCTTCGTGTGCATCTTGAGCGTTGCGCTTGCTCTTGTATTCGCGCTTGTAAGGAGGCAAATACTCTTTTCCAAAATTATTTTCAATATACTCATTGCCTTTGAATCTTGCGTCGTCGGAAATTCTAAGTGAGTCGGTTCTCATATATGTGATAAGACCGACCGCTCCAAGACCTTTAATAGTTACGCCTTCATAAAGCTCCTGAGCCACCGACATTGTTCTTCTTGATTGGAAATTAAGCTTTCTTGATGCTTCCTGCTGCAGAGTCGAGGTTGTAAAAGGAGGTGCAGGAACACGCTTCTTTGTGCCTTTTTTGATGTCAGTAACAACAAAATCAGCATTTTCAATCTTATTTAAGATTTCATCTGCCTGTTCTTTGCAGGTTATTTCAATCTTTTCTCCATCTTTTCCAAAGAACTTAGCGGCAAATGTCTTTCTGCTGCCTTGTGCTGAAAGCTTAGCCTCAATGGTCCAGTATTCCTTGGACTCGAATGCACGGATTTCCTCTTCTCTGTCAACTATAAGGCGAACGGTTACAGACTGAACACGACCTGCAGAAAGTCCTCTTTTAACTTTTTTCCAAAGGAACGGACTGAGTTTGTAGCCAACGATTCTATCAAGCACACGTCTTGCCTGCTGAGCATTAACAAGGTCTATATCAATGCTTCTCGGATTGGACATTCCGTTTTTAACACCGCTTTTTGTAATTTCGTTAAAGGTTACTCTGTTCATATCATCGGGGTTGAGTCCAAGGATATGTGCAAGGTGCCAAGAGATAGCTTCTCCTTCGCGGTCAGGGTCGGTTGCAAGGAAAACTTTATCTGATTTTCCTGCCAATGTCTTTATTTCCTTAATAAGATCACCCTTGCCCTTAATGTTGATATACTGCGGTTCAAATCCGTTTTCTATATCAACACCCAGCTTTGTTTTGGGCAGATCTCGGATGTGACCCATAGAAGCAATAACTTCATAGTTTTTTCCGAGATATTTTTTTATTGTTTTGGCCTTTGCAGGCGACTCAACAATAACAAGATTTGTCATATTTATTTCACCTATCAATTAAATTTATTAATATTACTCTACAATTTCAATTCTGTTTCCGGGAATTTTCCTAACAACGCCGGCCATTTCAAGCTTGGTTGTCAAAACCATTATCTGCGACATATTCATAGCGGTCTTTTCAGCAAGTTCATCGGCTGTGCAAGGATTTGATTTTAGAGCATCTAAAACTTTAAGCGCACTTTCGTTTGTGTCAAGCCGGCCTTGTTTAAGACGTTCTTCAAGAGAAACTGACGGAGTATTTTCCACCTCATCAATTACCTCTGCGCCGTTTTTTATAGCCTCCTTCGCCGCCGCTTTAAGCTCTTTCTTAGCTTCTTTTCTTATCTTTTTATATCCATCCTCGTCGATAGCGGCAGGAGAATTTTCATCATCAAGTCCAAGCCTATTGTTAACGTCAAGGATTCTTGCAATATTAAGACGTTCCTGTGGTATCTTTATTTTTTCGGGGTAAAGCGGCAGATATTCCTCAATAATATCAAGCGCATCCTTAACAGGCTTAGCTCCGTTTTGAATAAGCTCAATTATACCCGCACTGTTCTTCCAAAATATTCCTGCAGGTACTGCAAAAACATCTTTGCCTTGATTTGCCGCCTGATGAGCGGTTATAAGAGTTCCGCTTCGCTTAGGCGATTCAATTACAAGCGTACCTTCCGAAAGTCCCGACATAAGTCTGTTTCGTATATGGAAATTTTGTGCAAATGCCTCTGTTCCGGGCAAAAATTCGGTAATAATAGCACCGTTTTTGTATATTCTGTTTTTGAGATCGGCCTTACCATAAGGATAATCGATATCAAGACCGCAGGCAAGGAAACCATAAGTTCTTGCGCCACATTTTAGTGCAGTAAGATGCGCAGTTGTGTCTCCGCCGTTAGCAAGTCCACTAACTATTGAAAATCCCGAAACACAAAGCTCAGAACAAAGAAGCTCACAAGCTCGTCTTCCATAAAGACTTTCCTTTCGCGTTCCTACAACAGTGAGAAGTAGTTCATCTTCAAGGTGGGCAATATCTCCAACAACAAACAAAATCAACGGTGGATTGTCGATATTTCTTAATTGTTGCGGATATATCTCATCTTCGATTGTGATAAATTGCGCTTTAAACTTACTGTAAATTTTAAACACGAAAGCAATATCATCAAGGCTTGTTTCGTGAAGAAAACGCATTTCCTCTGCGGTTAAGCGAACACCTTTTTTAACGCACTTATTCTTGCAATCCTCATAAAATTCGGCAATATCATCATAAATTTCAAGTATTTTATGACTGCGAGCATTACCAACACCCATACATTTTACAAGCCATATATAATATTCTGCATTTTTCAATGATATCACCTCTTATATTTGCATTTTATACATAATAACCGATGCAGCTACCGCGGCATTTAAGGATTCAGCACCGCCCGACATCTCGATAAATAAAAACTCATCGCATGCACTTTGTGCTTCTTTCGTAAGCCCATTTGCCTCATTTCCGATAAGACAAATGTTTTTTTCCTCAAAAGAAATTTCGGAAAGCTTTTTAGAATTTCTCTCTAAAACTGCTCCAAAAGTTTTAAAATTACCTTTCTTAAAAGCCTCAAATGCAGACTGCACGTTGTTAAAAGAAATTATGGGCAGATGGAAAATAGTTCCCATTGTACTTCTTAAAACCTTTGGACTGTAAACATCGGCACAGTTACCAATTAAAATTACACCGCTCATACCAAAAGCTTCTGCACTGCGAATTATCGTCCCGATATTTCCGGGGTCTCTGACTTCTTCAAGGCAAATATACTTACTTCCAGAAAGTGAATTTTCATGCTTTGGAATATCACAGACACAGAAAACCCCCTGCGAATTTACGGTGGCACCAAGCTTATCTGCTACCGCCGCTGAGATAAGCCTAACATCGCTGCAAACAGACATAAAACGCTCCGCGTCTTCTTTGTGCGATAAGCAAAATTCCTCTGTCATAAGGGTATGTCTGATGTTAGCACCGCTGATTACAGCCTCATTACAAAAGCGCAATCCTTCGGCAACAAACGCGCCGTTTTTTAATCTATCCTTACGATTTTGCATAAGCAAAACCATCTGTTTTACAAGTGGATTATCCTTGCTTTTTATTATCTCCACGGCACTGTTACCCCCTTTATTTTTACCTAAAAAAAGTCCTTATTATACTCCAAAACGCCCGTGTCTTTAAAAGACGCGGGCGTTTTATCACTCATTAAAGAGCTGCCTGAGCTTTCTTTACAAGCTCCTTGAAAGCCTTCTCATCGTGAATTGCAATCTCAGAGAGCATTTTGCGATTCAGGGTGATATTTGCTTTTTTGAGTCCGTTCATAAAGCTGGAATAGTTGATTCCATTTGCACGGCATGCAGCAGAAATTCTGGTGATCCAGAGTGCTCTGAAGTCACGCTTTTTCTGTTTACGTCCGATGTAAGCATACTGTCCGGACTTCATAACTGCTTCTTTAGCAGTCTTGAACAGTTTGCTCTTGCTTCCATAGTATCCTTTCGCAAGCTTTAAAACCTTTTTTCTTCTCTTGCGAGTCATCATTGCTCCTTTAACACGAGCCATCTTAGTTACCTCCCGATCATAAATCGTTGTATTTTTGTTTCCGCAGGTCTATTACCTGCCGCAGACTCGTTTATTTGTAAGGAACGAGCAGCTTGATCTGAGCGACATTGGTCTTATCTGCGTAAGCAGCCTTTCTAAGACCTCTCTTGCGCTTAGTAGATTTCTTTGCAAGAATGTGAGACTTAAATGCGTGCGCTCTCTTAACCTTTCCGTTTTTAGTCAGGCTAAAGCGCTTTTTTGCTCCCGAGTGGGTTTTGAGCTTAGGCATAAAACAAACCTCCTGTTTTTTGTTTTTACTTTGAGGGTTTAGCGGACATGAACAGTACCATACTGCGACCTTCAAGTTTGGGTTCCTTGGCTACGACGCCATATTCAGAGCAAGCATCGGCAAAACGCACAACGCTTTCCTTTCCAAGTTCGGAATGGGCCATTTCACGACCTCTGAAGCGCAAAGAAACTTTAACTTTGTTTCCTGCTTTAAGAAATTTAATCGCGTGGTTAACCTTGGTATTAAAATCGTTGGTGTCAATGTTAAGCGAAAGTCTGATTTCTTTAACATCGATAACCTTTTGATTTTTCTTCGCTTCCTTTTCACGCTTTGTTTGTTCAAAGCGATATTTACCGTAATCCATTACACGGCAAACAGGCGGCTGAGCCTGAGGAGCGATCTTAACAAGGTCAAGATCCTTTTCTGCGGCAATTTTGAGAGCCTCTTTTGTTGACATAATGCCAAGTTGCTCTCCGTCAGGACCAATCAGACGGATTTCCTTGTCGCGAATTTCTTCATTGATAAGCAGTTCTTGCGTAGCTATAAAAAGCACCCCCGCACCCTAAAAATAATATTTGTCGATTGATATTCGGGCAATCGACAGCCCCTAAAAATAAACAAAGCGCAAACGAAAAGCAGCTTCCATTTACGCAATACGGCAAGGCTAATAAAACCTTTTTCAGTATTGACCCTAGCAGCGCAATTACCCTAAGGTGAGAACGGAAAAGACTGTTCTGCTTTGTTTTCTCAAACATTTTAGCAGATTTCTTTCCCGTTGTCAATACCTTTTTATAAAATTATTTAAGCTCAATGACGGTTACGCCCATTTCGCCCTCTCCAAACGTTCCGCTTCGATAGCTTTTGACATTCTTATGTGTTTTAAGTCTATCCCAAACAGCTTTTCTAAGCACTCCTGTACCTTTGCCGTGAATAACGGTTATACTTCCTAAGCCTGACATTATCGCACTGTCGATAAATCTTTCAAGCTCGATAATTCCTTCAACTGTATCCGCGCCTCTTATATCAAGCTCGGTTTTTACATCTCTGAATGCACGGCTTTCGGTGCCACCTCTATTATTAGAAGCAGGCTTAAGTGGATCAGCCTTTTTTTCAGAAAGAATAAGGTTGCTTACCGAAACACGCATTTTCATAATTCCAACACGAACAAGGGCATTACCTTGATTATCAGGAGGATTTATAACAATTCCTTCCTTATCTATATCAGCAACTCGAACAACATCGCCCGCAATAAGATTTCTCGGCAGCTTGTAGTTCTTTTTCTTGCGTTTTACAACGGGGTCTGCTTCGGCCTGAAGTTTATTTATATCCGCACGCAGACGGCTCTTTGCGTCCGAGAAGTTTTTAGAAAACTCTTTCTTGTTTTTCTGCTGTTTGAGTTCTTCGAGCTCGGAGAGAATGGAATCAGCCTTGCGACTAATTTCGTCAACAAGTCTTTTAGCCTGCGCTTTAGCTTCCTCTATTTTTTCCTCGGCTTTTTTAGATATTTCATTATTACTGTGTTTGAGTTTCTCGTTAAGCTGCTCGTTTTCTCTTACAAGCTCACTGAGTCGTTTCTTTTCTGCCTCAGCATCTCTCGAGCGTGTTTCGAGCATTTGCATCATATCCTCAAAACGAGTGTCCTCGCTCGAAATAAACATCTTTGCATTCTCAATAATTTCATCCGAAAGCCCGAGCTTATGAGAAATAGCAAATGCATTCGATTTGCCGGGAACACCTATCATAAGCCTATAAGTCGGCTTTAAGGTTGAAACGTCAAACTCGCAGCTTGCATTTTCAACTCCCTCGTTTTCAAGAGCATATATTTTCATTTCTGAATAGTGCGTTGTTGCTGCAGTCTTTGCGCCAGATTTTTTAAGCTTTTCAAGGATGGAAACAGCAAGCGCTGCGCCCTCAACAGGGTCTGTACCCGCGCCAACCTCATCGAGCAAAACAAGGCTTCTCTTATTTACATTATTTAATATATCAACAAGGTTTACCATATGTGACGAGAATGCCGACAGACTCTGCTCAATGCTCTGCTCGACACCTATATCGGCAAAAACAGCATCATAAACCGAAACAGCGCTATCATCCAGCGCAGGAATCATAAGTCCACACATCGCCATAAGGGTTAAAAGACCGAGAGTTTTAAGTGCAACAGTTTTACCGCCCGTGTTAGGGCCGGTTATAACGAGCGTCGAAAAGTCGCTACCAAGCCTAATATCAATAGGAACAACCTTTTCCCTGGCAATAAGCGGATGTCTTGCTTTTTTAAGGTCTGTTACACCCTTATCATTAAGCTTAGGCATAACCGCTTTGGTTTTGTAGGCGTAATTAGCCATAGCAAAAGAAACGTCAATCTGCACCATAGCCTCATAGGAAAGCTCAATAGACTCAGCAAAAGTAGCCGCCTCGGAAGAAAGCTCGGCTATTATTCTTAAAATTTCGTCGCGTTCCTTCGCCTCTAAAATTCTGATTCGGTTGTTAGCCTCAACAACTGCGGTAGGTTCAATAAATAGTGTCGCACCACTCGAAGACGTATCGTGAACAAGTCCCTCAATTTCGCCGCGATATTCCTGCTTTACGGGAATAACAAAACGTCCATCTCTCTGCGTTATAATTGCATCCTGCAGGTGCTTTTGATGATTTTGACTGCGGATAAGCTTATCGAGTCTTTCACGAATCTGCTGATTTTCTCTGCGGATATTTCTTCTGATATCCGCAAGAAGTGGGCTTGCTGCATCAGAAACAGTATCCTCGGAAATGATGCAGGTAAAGATTTTTTCTTCAAAATATTTATTAGGATAAAGTGAATCGAAATAAGGGTCAAGACTTGTTTCTACACCCGAAAACTGTTCTCGAAACTGTGAAACTCCCCTTACGTTTCTAAGCACCTCTCCAATGTCTAAGAGTTCGGAAAGTGAAAGATTTCCGCCACTTTTAGCACGCTTAAGGGCGTTATTTACGTTTTTAACCCCCGAAACTCTCGGCGTGCCAAATTTAGCCGCGATGTCATAAGCATCTCCCGTTTTTTTAAGGGCATTTAGCGCATCCTCAAAATTATAATTTGGAGCGAGCGCTAAAATACGCTCGGCACTATCCCCAAAACATGCCTCCTGCGACACAATTTTGAGCACACTGTCAAGCTCTAAGCACTTTTCGTGTTTTAATCTTACATTTTGTAGCATAAAATGTCCTCGTTTATCCCATCATTGTTTTTAAAAATTCAAGTGAACGATAGCTTCGCTCGGTTTGGCACACAAGATAGCTTTCGCAAACCTCCGAAAGAAGTTTTAAATTCTCATTATCAAGTGTAAAGGCAAAAACCTTTGCAGCTTCAGAGTAAGCTATATGGCGCATTGCCGAGAGAACGCTTGGCGTAATATTAGCAAAGCCATACTCAACTTGCTCGGCAGAGTTATTTGCACATTCCTGACAAACTATCGTTCCGTCGTTTATGTAAAATCTCATTTTTTTGTCAAATTCGCCACACTCACGACACGCAACCAAATCGGGACACAGGCCGCTTAAAGCCATAACTCGCAGTTCAAATGCCGCCTTTATAATTTTCGCATCTTTTTTGGTGTTTGCAAGCAGATGAATAGAGTTAAGAGTGAGCTTTAAAATATCCTTACAGTTATCTCTATCAGGTTTTATTTCATATAAAATTTGGCAGAAGTATGATGCAATAGTTAACCTTGTTAGGTCAAGTCTCAGATCATAAAATATCTGATTTACATCTGCCTGATCAACATAATACTTTGATTTATTATTAAAAAGAACAAAAGTAGAATAGCAAAACAGCCCAGTAGAAGCTGCAAGGAGACTTCCCTTTCGGCGAGCACCCTTTACATACGCCTCAACTGTACCGAGCTCGGAGGTTAGTATCGTGACGTATTTATCATTTTCAGAAACATTAGTTTCCTTTATCACAATTCCATCTGTCCGAATCTGCATTTGAGTTTTGTTCCTCTCTTAATTTTTCATTTTCTTCGCTTGAAAGCCGTTTGTAAAGCATATAAACACCGATATTGCCCGTTTCCCTAAAAAGCTCCCAGACCTTACCCGCCTCCATACATAAGTCCCCGTTTCCGTTTATTATATTATGATAATAATGTAACCGTTTACTTAATTTATATGACGGGAAAAGTTTTACATTTCCAAGGAAATCTATATTTCTTCAGAAAGTCCAAACTCTTTTATAAGACCCTCTTTGTTTCTCCAATCTTCGCTTATCTTTATCCAGCATTGAAGGTTTACGGGAATTCCTAAAAAGTCCTCAAGATCACGCCTTGAAAGCGTGCCAATCTTTTTAAGCATAGAACCCGATTTGCCGATAAGAATTCCCTTATGGCTCTTCTTTTCACAGAAAATAGTTGCGCTAATATCAATAAGCTCCTTATCTTCCCTTTTTCTCATTTTATCAATAGAAACCGCAACTCCATGAGGCACCTCGTCACGAAGCAGGTTGAGAATTTTTTCTCTAATAAGCTCTGCGGCAATGACCTTTTCAGGTTGATCGGTTAAGGTGTCGTCGGGAAAAAAGTGCGGCATTAACGGAGCATTTTTAACAATGGAATCAAGAACAACGTTGAGATTATTGCCGTTTTGCGCTGATGCAGGAACAATCTCCTCAAATGAATAGAGCTTGCTATATTTGAGTATAAGCTCAGCAAGTCTGTTTTTGTCCTTAATACAATCGGTTTTATTTATTACAAGTATTGCCTTGCTTTTTTGTTTCTTTATAGATTCAATAAGCGAAAGCTCAACTTCATTAGGCTCCTTAAAGGCTTCAACAACTAATATAATCATATCAACCTCAGAAACCGCATCCAAAATGGCTTTTTTCATATGATGGCCAAGTCTATTTTTAGGCGCAAGCATTCCGGGGGTGTCGGTGAAAACAATCTGAGTTTCATTTAGAGTTAATACACCCATAATTTTAGTTCTTGTTGTCTGCGGTCTGTCAGATGTAATAGCAATCTTCTCTCCCAAAAGTGCGTTTAAAAGAGTGGATTTTCCAACATTTGGACGTCCTATTATTGTAACAAAGGATGAGCGTGTTTTAGACATATCTTTTCTCCGTTTTTATGCAAAATGCCGTATGAACTCATACGGCATCCTGCGAAATTCATTTTTTCGGTGCGAGGATGCAATATTACTGCTCGTCCTCTAATACATAGCTGGCTCCACGTGAAAGCCCAAGATTTATAAGCGCTTCTTCCTCTTTTTCACGCATTCTAACGTGCTCCATGCCGCCGTTTTCATGGTCATAGCCTAAAAGGTGCAGCATCGAATGAACTGTTAAAAATCCGATTTCACGTTGAAAGGAATGACCGTAAGCCTCCGCCTGTTCAATAGCCTTTTCAACCGAAATAACTATATCTCCAAGCTGATATGCGTTGTTTTGAGGATTTTTATCCCATTTTCCATCCTCGCCAAGAGGAAAGGAAAGAACATCAGTTTCGATATCCTTATCTCTGAAGCGAGCATTAAGGTTCTTAATTTCCTGATTATCGACAAAATTTACGCAGACCTCAGCGGCTCCCTCAAACTTTTCGTTAACCAAAACTGCGTGACAACAACGACGGATTAGCATCCTTGTTCCTGTCGGGATTTTAACTACCTTCTGATGATTAACGATCGTTACCTTTATTGCGTCCATTTCGCGCCTCCTCTTGTTGACTCTTTTCGTACGCTCTAATAATTTCTTGCACTAATCTGTGTCTTACAACGTCTCTTCGAGAGAAATGAACCTGCTCAATTCCCTCGATATTTTTAAGAATTTTTATAACTGAAACAAGTCCCGATTTTTTAGTTCCGGGAAGGTCTATCTGAGTGATATCACCCGTTACAACGACTTTAGAATTAAATCCAAGTCGTGTTAAAAACATTTTCATTTGTTCAGGAGTGGTGTTCTGCGCCTCATCAAGAATTATAAAGGAATCGTCAAGGGTTCTGCCTCGCATATACGCAAGTGGCGCAACCTCAATGCACCCTCTTTCCTGATATTTCTGAAAGTTTTCATATCCCAGCATATCAAAAAGCGCATCATAAAGCGGTCTTAAATACGGGTCGACCTTATTCTGCAAATCGCCGGGCAAAAAGCCGAGATTTTCTCCCGCCTCAACAGCAGGCCTTGTTAAAATAATTCGATTTACCTGATTTGCTCTAAAGGCCTTGACCGCCATCGCAACCGCAAGATAGGTTTTACCCGTTCCTGCAGGGCCAACACCGAAAACAATCGTATTTTTTTCAATAGCATCAACATACTGCTGCTGACCTATTGTTTTAGCGCGAATAGGACGCCCTTTAGAAGAAATGCATATACAGCTATCGCTGAGAGAAGCGATTTTATCGTCGTTTCCGTCCTCAACAAGTGAAATAACATAACCTATATTCTGCTCAGTGAGAGCCTCGCCTTTTTCAATATAGAAAAGAAGGCACCTTATAACCCTCAAAGCTTTTGAAACGTTTTCAGCCTCGCCCTGAACCTTTATTTCACTTCCGCGGCATATAATTGAAACATTATATTCTTTTTCAATAAGTTTGATATTACTGTCAAAGTTTCCAAAGAGCGTGAGCAAATGCTCAAGGCGCTCAATATTAATGGACTGTTCTGACATTGGGCACATCTACCTCACAAAAAATATTCTTATGGCTATTTTAACATATTTTTTTTGCTTTGTCATTAGTTTTTGCACATATTTTGAAAAAATTATGTAATTTTCCGGCGGTCAGACTCTATATATTGTTGTTTAGCAATATCGGTAATAATAGTATAATGTACCCTCGCGAATATAAATTTCTCATCCGATGTCCAAGTAATACGTTTTTTTGTTATCTGTGCCTCATACAGTTCGCCCTTTTCAAAGTGCTCGATTTCATCCTTAATTCTTTGTTTTCCCTCTTTGCCAGTAAGTAAAGTTTTCTCAAAAATCAACCTTTCATACTTTTTTTCTATTATGCAAACGGGAAATTTAAGCCCTAAAATATTAAGCACGCTCCTCTTTTCGTGTGCTTGCCACTCAGATCCCTTAGGAGCTTTTCCGAATGATAAATCCATTTCCTTCCCAAAAAATTCAAACGAATAGAAAATCCTTTTTTCCACGCCGATTTGCCTATGCGCAATTCGGCTCAATTTAAACGTTTTACCAAGCTCACATTCAGCGGTAACCTTTCCGCTCGAATGTTCTAAAATAAGATTTTCCTTTTTGTCATTGTAAAAACCTGCGACTAAAAGTTCACCCTTTGCAACACCACTACCAACTATTGCAATAGGCTTTCCCTTTACAATTTCCATTTTTAAAATGCGACCATCCATTGATGCTACAAGATTTGAAGGCTTGGAAACATCCTCTGCAACAGGAGGCATAAACCTTTCTTTAACCTCCACGTGAGCAAAGCTCCCATCAAGGTTTATGGATATTCTTGAAAGATCGGGAAGCTTTATCATCATCTTATTTTCTATTTCGGTTATATTAAATTTTCCTTTTTTCTCTCCCTTATGAAAACCGCATTCCTCGAGTGTTTCTAAAATAACATTTGTTGAAAGGCGCTCGTTTCCAATAACGTCAATATCCCAAACATAGCCCGAAAGGAATATTAAAAGCGCCGTCATTAAAACTGCGCCGACAAGTAGCCCGCTCCGATACCTATATTTATGAATAGTGAACCTTATTCCGTGTTTCTTTATTATTTTGCGACTTGCCCCTGATATTTTAAGCTTTTGAATTTTTTTATAGGTTGAAACTAAGCAACCTATCATAAGCGCTTTATTCTGACGACGTATATCAAACAAGTCAAGTTTATTTTTAGCGCATTCATTTAGAAATTCTTCAGATTTATCCGCATTTATTTCAAATGCAACCACACCTCGCAAGTACCTTGGAAACCTATTTATATGCACAAAACATCCCCCTAATTTTCAAATACTAACGACACGAGTTCTCCCTCTATTATGGCGTTTTTGCTGCTAAAATTACTTATAAACAGTCCATTTCCGATAAATGAAACCGTCGCTTTTCTAAATCTTATTTTGATTTTTTCGTCACTATACTCAAGTATCTTATGAACTCCGTCAAGCTCAATATGTTTTCTGCCGCTTATCTCAATATACGGAATATCCGAAAGCGAAACGGGTGGCATATCTGTTTGCTTTTCTAAAAAATCAGAGAACGTCTTTTTGTTCTTTTTCTCTTTAACTTTTCGCATATTTCCCCTCCAGTTAAACTAAAAACTAATACAAGTTTATGCACGCTTAAAATTTTCTTGCCACCTTACGCATATAAATGTACTGCAAATTATATTTGGAGGATTAAATCTTGAAAATAAGTAGTAACCTTAAAAATATATTTCTTTGCGGCTGCCTCTCGCTTGCCGCTATAATGCTTTTATTTTTTCCTAAAATAGCCTCGGACGGAGCATATAACGGAGTAAATATATGCTTAAAATCCCTTATTCCATCTTTATTCCCGTTTCTTGTTCTGTCACTTTTTCTAACTGAGAGCGGTATTTCGAAAATAATATTTAAAATTCCTTCTATACTGCTATCTAAAATAAGCGGACTTGATAAGGATTTGTGTGATATTTTCTTTCTCGGTATGGTAGGCGGTTATCCATCATCGGCAAAAAACCTCTCTACCCTATGCAAAAACAAAAAGATATCTCCTCAAAGCGCAGAGGTTATGCTAAATTTTTGCACAAACGCAGGCCCCTCGTTTCTTATATCTGCCGTTGGGTCAAAAATGTTTTTATCAGATAGTGTCGGAGCTATTTTGTTCGTGTCAAGCGTTATGAGTTCATTTACACTTATATTTGTTTATGCAAGAAAAATAAAGAAAAACGAAAATCATATCACTACATTGAGAAATACTACGCTTTCAAGCAGTTTAGTCAGTTCTGTCAAGGGTAGCTGCGGTGCTATGTGTACTATATGCGCATTTGTTATTTTATTTTCGGTGTTCGCCGCATTTATCCCAAGCATAGATAGCGAGTTTTCACTGCCTAAAGGCATTTTTATTGGAATATTTGAGGTTACCTCAGGCGTTATGATAGTCGCCGAGGATATTTCTCTCTTGCGAGTTTTAATATCCTCGGCGCTTTGTGGATTTGGGGGATTATGCGTTGTCTTCCAAATTTGTGCTATTTTTTCAGAAGTAGGGCTATCTATCAAAGGTTTTATACGTTCAAGAATACTAAATGCAGTTTTAAATGCGTTATATACGTTTATTCTTTTGGTTTTCATCCCTATAAATACTAAACAAACCTTTATAAGCAACACACCTTCCGCCTCGGCAGACGTAATTTCCGCTCCTCTACCTGCCGTTTTTCTGCTAATTTGCTGCATTCTATTCCCAATTTTCATAACAAACAGAAAAAAGTTTTAATTTTTTTTAAAAAATCATTGACATTAGAAAAAAATTGGGTATAATAAACAATGTTGCTATTGCGGAATTGTGTAAGGGTAGCACGACAGACTCTGACTCTGTTTGTCTGGGTTCGAATCCTAGTTCCGCAGCCAAAGCCCCAAGGCTAAGCCTTGGGGCTTTCTTCATACAAAAAAGCCGAGCGTTAAGCTCGGCTTTTTTATTTATTCTATATTTTCTAAAATATAAGATGCGATTTCATTTATCCTTTCTTCTTCGCCTTTAAGATAAAGATATCCGAATAGCGATTCAACACCCGTTGCCTTGCGGTATTCCTGAGGTGATGAACTTTTAGGGACAGATGCTCCGTTTGCATTTCTGCCGCGCTTCATAACAGCCATTTCATTTTCACTCAAAAAGCCTTCCAAAAGATCATAAGCCTTTGCCTGATATGCGGCACATACGAAGTGGACAGTTTTCTTATGAAGCACACCCGAAGGAACGCTTCCACCCGCACAAATAAATCTGCGGATTTCGAGCTCATAAACTGCATCGCCTAAAAAAGCGAGAGTGAGTGAATTATAATTTTCTGCTTTTTCTGTTTTGTTAGTTATGTTAAGAATAAAATTCACTCCTTAGTTAACGAAATCAAACTCAAAGTCGTAGATGCTTACAGTATCATCTTCCTGAATTCCCTTTTCAAGAAGTGCATCAATAATTCCCGAGGAGCGCAAAACTCTCTGGAAATACTGCAGAGATTCATAGTCGTCCATATTAACGGAATTTAACACCTGAATAAGCCAAGGTGCCTCAACAACGTAAACCCCGTCCTCAACTGTGATTGTAAACGAGCGGTCGTTCTTAGAAAGCACATCCTCAATTGGAGCCGCCTCAACCTCGTATTTCTTAACGGGAGGAAGTTCCTTTAACTTATCCTTAATCTCATAAAGAAGCTCATCAAGTCCACTTCTTGTTGCGGCAGAAATCCTAAATAATTTATAGCCTTCACCCTCGATATACTCGCTAAATCTCTCAAACTGCTCGTCATCAGCGATATCCGATTTATTTGCGGCAACTATCTGGGGAACGTTTTTCATTTCAGGATCATATGCAAAGAGCTCATTGTTTATGAGCTTGAAATCCTCAATGGGATCTCTTCCCTCGCAGCCCGAAACGTCTACAACGTGAACAAGCAGGCGGCAACGCTCGACATGTCTTAGAAAGTCGTGTCCAAGTCCGACGCCTTCAGCCGCTCCCTCAATAAGGCCGGGAATATCCGCCATAACAAAGGAATCCTTGGAGTTTACTCCAACAACGCCTAAAACAGGCGAAAGTGTTGTAAAGTGGTAGTTTGATATTTTAGGTCTTGCAGCGCTCACACAAGAAATAAGGGTCGATTTTCCAACGTTGGGGAATCCTACAAGTCCAACGTCCGCAATTAGCTTGAGCTCAAGATTAACCTCCATTTCCTCGCCGGGAGTTCCGGGCTTCGCAAATCTCGGAATCTGACGTGTAGGGGTTGCGAAATGAGAGTTGCCAAAACCTCCACGACCGCCCTTTAAGAGAACAACGGGCTCGTAATCTGAAATATCGGCAATAACTCTGCCGCTTTCACATTCTGTTATAACAGTGCCGATAGGAACCTTAATAACAAGATCCTCCGCAGATTTACCGCTGCATCTTTTCCCTCTGCCGTCCTCGCCGCTACCGGCTACGAATTTACGCTTATAGCGAAAATCCATAAGAGTATTAAGATTTCTGTCAGCGACAAACACGATGTTACCACCGTGTCCGCCATCACCTCCGTCAGGTCCTCCATTGGCAACGTATTTCTCTCTGTGGAATGAAACTGCGCCGTTTCCTCCATTGCCCGCTTTTATATAAATTTTAGCTGTATCAATAAACATAATGATTTCCTTTCAAGATTTCTTTTATTATTATATCATTACTTTTTGAATCGGTCAATAAAACTATAAAATTTTTACTTGACATTTCCTTATTTTACCATTATACTATATTTAGTATTCACGATGTACCAATAAACTCACTGGCTTACCGTCTGGCCATGTCATACTTGGCCCGACCGTTTTGCAGAGTGAGTTTTTTTATTTTATTTGCACCGGAATATTGAAATTTTTTAGGGAGGTATCGCGCAAATGAAAAACGGTACTGTAAAATGGTTCAACGCAGAAAAAGGATACGGATTTATAGCCGACGATAACGGAGGAGACGATGTTTTTGTACATTTCTCTGCTATTATGGTTGACGGATATAAGACCCTCAGCGAAGGACAGAAAGTAACATTTGATACAGAGGTAGATCCCAAAAACAGCGCAAAGCTTCGTGCTGTTGACGTAAAACCCCTCTAATTTCAAAAAAGATAGGCAAAGACACCCATATCGGCAAAATTGTCGATATGGGTTATTTGTTTTTTTATATTTTCATTGAAACTCAGTTTATTCTGTGATATAATAAATCTATCTATGAATAAATATGTAACCACTCTAAAAATTAAGGGGTGTTTTTTTGAAACTTTCAGAGCTAACCCATAAAATTGAATATACTCTTCTTTGCGGAAATCTCGATGCTGAGATAACCGATATTTGCTATGATTCACGAAAAGCGGAAAACGGCAAAATTTTTGTCGCAATGGTTGGCACAGTTGTTGACGGACACGATTATGTTACCTCCGCCTACGAAAAGGGATGCCGTGCTTTTGTTGTTGAACGAGAAGTTGATATGCCAAACGATGCAACCATCATTAAGGTAAAAAACTGCAGAATTGCTCTTGCACTTCTTTCTAAAAACTTTTTCGGTGATCCTTCGTCTAAAATGACAATGATAGGTATAACGGGGACAAAGGGCAAATCGAGCATCACATGCATTTTAAAAACTGTTCTCGATGCAGCCGGATTTTCATCTGGCACAATAGGAACAACGGGTGTTTTTTATAAGGATAAGGAATTTGCAACACTTAACACTACCCCTGAATCCTATGAAACATACAAATACCTATACGAAATGCAAAAAGCGGGCTGCACCCACGTTATTATGGAAGTTTCCTCTCAGGGTCTTATGATGCACAGGGTTTACGGCATCACCTATGACATCGGAGTTTTCACAAACCTCTCCCCCGACCATATCGGAAAGGGCGAGCACGACAGCTTTGAGCATTATCTTTCCTGCAAGGCTCTTTTATGGAATCAGAC
>JAZRHT010000172.1:0-5490 GCA_045644905.1 Oscillospiraceae bacterium | reverse complement strand
CGTAACCGAGCTCGGCAAGGTAACCGCAGTAGGTGAGGGAAGCGCATACGTTGTTATAACTGCGCAAAACGGTGCAATGTTCGAGGTTTATAGATACGACGTTTATGCCGCCGCTCCCGAGGCTGACCTTTCCAATCTTCCCCAAATCGACGGCGTAGATTTAGAAAATGAAATCAAGAACTTCAATTCAACCAAATTAAATACCTATAATCTCAAAATCGGAAACTCCCACACTCCCACTGCAGCAGTCTGGACAGGCACGGGAGCTTCTTGCTACACAACCGATGCAAAGGTTGTCGAGGTGGCCGCTAACGGTAACGTTACCGCTAAGGGCAGAGGAACAGCTTACGTTGTTATTAAGTCATCAATCGGCAATATGTATGAGATTTATAAATATGTTGTAAACGGCTAAATTATCCTAAATGAGAGTGGCGCTTTGCCACTCTCATTCCCTTAAAAAACTTTTTTGAAATTTTTTAAAAAAATAAAACCAAACCGAAATCTCATTCCCCTTTATAAACAGAAAGGGGAAAACCCCTAATAAAATTTAGGAGAGAAAATTATGGAAAACAACACAGCACTCGCACCGGTAGAACGATTCATCAAGGTTACAATTAAGGAAACAATGGATGCAAAGGATAAGGCGATTATAATTGCTGCCGCCAATAAATTCACTTCGGCAAAAAGAGAAATGGGCGACGTACAGACCGCCTTTAGCGAACTTGTAAGTACAATCAAGCAGATGGAGGCTAAGTACAACGTAGTAGTTTTTGATAGCCAACAGTCTATTGTCGAAACCGTTGATCATATCGCAAGCGCAATCGACGTTGCAACAACTAAGTTTTACGGCGCCAAGAGCCACGTTTGCACCTTTAAAACTGTAGAGGAAGCAAACAACTGGTTGTCTATGCAGAGAGACATCATTGTAAAGGATATGGTGATCGAGGCAAAATGCAGCTTCGGAATTCACGAAAAGGCAATCAAAATCGAGTATCAGACCAGCGACGTGGCATTGAATAAAAAGTATAGAATTGACACTATCGATAAATTCAGAGTTTTTGTGTCCAGTAAGCTTGAAAAGGTTAAAAAGCAGTGGATGGAGAAAAATCCTCAATTCGAAAGTGTTAAAGTCGTAAAGAAACAGTGGGGCTTTAGCATTATCGGTGGAAGCGTTGGATTTCTTCGATTCATAAAAGAAAGATATTTTGTAGCATATTCTTACAATATTTAATTTTAAGGAGATTTTATTATGAAAAAGATATTAGCTTTGATTATGGTTTTAGCACTTTCACTAAGCTTCGCTTCCTGCAAAAAGGAAAACGCAGATGCCTCTTCGATTACATCTAATCAAACCCAGGGAGAAACCTCTTCTATCGAGAATAGGCCCGAAAAACCTTTGCCTGTAGTATCAGATATAGAGCAACCCACCACATCCCAAGAGGTAAATGACACCTCCAACAAAACCGAAAAACCCACTTCTTCTGAGCAAGAAAAACCGGAAACAACAACTTCCAAGCCGGCCGTAGTTACCCCATCTAAGCCTGCAGCAACTCCTTCTAAGCCCCAAACAACTACGTCTAAGCCCCAAACAACTACGTCTAAGCCTGCAGCAACTGTTTCTAAGCCTGCTACTCCCAATCCTACAACCAATGTTTTCTTTAACGATCAAAATAATGCCTTCGATGTAAACGCCCTTAGCATAAAGCCCCGCTATGTTTACTGGAAGGATGGCGACCTTTACGCAGAATGCTTTGTAATCAATGGATACTCTCATAACGTATTTAATATCGACGTCAAGTCTATTACAATCAGCAATAAATCAGGTGTTATCGCAGAGGGCACAGATTTCGGTAAATTAAACGGCATAACACTCGCCCCCAGAACCCACGTTGTATGGGGATTTAAGTTTACAGGTGATGCCGTTAAAAAGTATGGCGCCGACCTTTCAACTCTCACCTGCAACGCTCGCGTAAGTAATAACTATTAAGAAAAACAAAAAGAGTGCATTGCACTCTTTTTGTGCTATAAAAATAAAGTGAGGAAAGTTCTGTATGGAGCGAGAAAAGCTTGTACCTCTTGTAGAAAAAGCGCAAAAAGGCGACTCCGACGCATTAAATAAACTTTTTAACGAGTTTTATAACGATGTATATTATTTCGCACTTAAAACAGTAAAGGATGAGCAAACTGCCTGCGATGTAACTCAGGAGGCCTTCATCGAAATAATCAATACTATCGGAAATCTTAAAGAACCTGCCGCATTTGTAACATGGATAAAGCAGATTACTTATCATCAGTGCACAAGGTACTTCAAAAAGAAAAAGGATATTCTTGTTCCTGAGGACGAAGAGGGAAACACTGTTTTTGACACTCTTGTTGAGGAAAATGGCGACTTTATTCCCGACGAAGCTATGGATAAAAAGGACTTTAAGGAAACTATCCTTAAGATACTCGATGAGCTTTCTGAGGAACAAAGATCGGCTGTTATTCTTTATTATTTTGATGAACTCTCGGTAAAGCAGATAGCAGAAATTCAGGGGGTTTCCGAGGGAACCATTAAGAGCCGCTTAAATTATGCAAGAAAATCCATAAAAACATCGGTTGAAGATTACGAGAAGAAAACCGGAATCAAGCTACACTCCTTTGCGCTACTGCCGCTCATCAAGTGGCTTTTGGATGGCGCTTTCGAGAGCACTATGCAGGCGGCCGGTATAGAGGTTATTGCAGAGTCTGTTGCCGCTGCAACCGGCACAGCTGTTTCGGTATCGGCTGCCACAGCCGCAACAACTGCTGCTACAACAACTGCCACTGCCACAGCCACAGCGGCAACCACTACAACTGCGGTAGGTATCGGCGCAAAAATTGCCGCCCTCCCTGTAGTCACCAAGGTTATTGCAGGCGCAGTTGCCGCCGCCGTCGTCGTAACGACGGGCACAACGGCTGTCGTGCTTTCAACTAAAAAGCCCGACTCAAAGCCTGCCTACACCCAAAGCACTGCTGCAAGCAGTGAAAATACCGGTAGCGAAAATACCAGTAGTGAAATTACAAGCAGTGAAAACACAAGCAGCACGCCCTCGCTATATGATGAAAATGGCGAGCTTGTCCTGAATGGAATTATTCCCGAAGGCTGCAAATACACTCTCGCGGACGGCACTGTTTTAACCGAAGGAATGCCTTTCCCCGAAACCTGCAGAGCAGGGGACAAGGTTGAGTTCGGCGACTATTGCTATGGCTACGAATGTGTCTATGGCTGGGATAATGAGGGGAAGGGTAACTGGTATAACTTCTCTGAAATTTTCGATGAAGGCGATAGCGGACTTATAAGAAGCGATGCCTTCGGCGCGTGGACTCCCGCCGTTCTCGATCAGTCTAAAACCGCCTACAGCAAGATTGCAAAAGAAATAAACGGCAAACCCATAAAGGCACTTTACGCAACCTTCTGGATGTGCAAAAACCTTGAAGTTGCGCCCGAAATTCCCTCAAGCGTAACCGCTATGACCGCCACGTTTTACGGTTGCGAAAAACTCAAGACTGCGCCCGAAATTCCCTCAAACGTACAGAGAATAATGCTTACGTTCTCGGATTGTACGGCGCTTGAAGGCGACGTTGTTATAAATGCAACCCTCGATAAATCTCTGAGCTGGTACTATTCGGAAACCTTTTACAACACTAAAAACAGGATAAACCTCATCGGTAAAACTCCCGAAGCCGACCTTATCTTAATTGCGCAGAACTCCAATAACAGGAATATAACCGTTAATGGGAAAAGGGTTGACTATTCCAGGTTTGAGGTCGAAAAAGCGGATCTGCTTGTTCGAGAATTTGCAGATCTTGAAACCGCAATAGGAGCCTACGCAAGAACCTTCAGCTTCCTTCCTCCGAGTCAGTTTGCCTCAAAAGAGGATATAACTGAAAAAGACGCCTTTCTATTTACTTATGCATACTTAATAAATAATTTTACCTATCAGACAGAAACAATAAACGAGCAGTGGGAAACTCATACAATTCCAATTACCGATATGCTTGCGTTCTCGCAAAAAATATTTGGAAAGTCTTATACCTTTAAACCCTTGGTTGGAACACTTATTGAGGACGAGGATTCAACCTCGAGCTTTAGTTTAGAGGTCTCGTTAGACACCGCAAATAAAACCTTTGTCATAAAAAGGGAAAAGTACGCCATCAATATTGAGGGCACCTTTGAACATTTGGACGGCAATGAAAACGGCGATGTCATAACCCTTAAGTACGGACTTGGAAACGTTACAGACGAGAAGTTTGAAAACGGCAGACCCTGGGCAGAAACCAAGGACGGTCAGTTTATAGAGCTGTATTCGTTGTATGAGATTACCACCGAAAAGGTTGACGGAGTTTACACCCTTACTTCGTTTGTTCGAAAAGAGATTTACTAATTTCAAAAAAATAAAACCATAAGCCCTCTCAATTCCCCTTTATAAGTGTAAGGGGAAAACCCCAAGTATTTTAAAGAAGAGGTAAGAGTATGTTTTACGTAGTTTTTATTTCAGCCGTCGGAATTTTGCTTTATAATGTATTTGGGATGATACGGCACAAAGCATCTATGCACAAAGCGTCAAAAAGCAAACAGCAAGAGATGTTTAAGGCACAAAAACAAGACTTCGAAAATATAGAATTAAGAAAGTAAAAGGAGATAGTAAAAATGGGCTTTTTCAGTACAGTACATATTCCGCAGACAACACTTCCTCAGAGAAGAGAAACAGCTAACACAATTAAACCTCAGGCACAAAAGGATCTCTTTTGTCCAAACTGCGGCGCTAAATATGTCGAGGGCAAAAACTTCTGCGTCGAGTGCGGTCAGACCAAAATCAAAAAATACACAAGCAAAATTCCTGCAGAGAAAATGTATGCCATTGATTTGGCTGAATATCTTAAAAATTGGCTCGCAGAGAACCCCTATCTCTATAACATTAAACTTAATTGTCGCCTTGATTTTATGCCTAATGATTTTAACCGTATTAAGCAGGCGTTTGTAAGAGGTGCAGAGGTGTCTTATAGCGTTGCAGATGCGCCCGTAAACGTTCAGTATGGCGTCGAGTACCTTTATGAGTATAAGGCATCCCTCAATTTCTTCAGACAAAACGATGTAACAAGCGACTATCTCGTAGAAGAGTGGCACAAGAAAAACCCCGATCTTAAGCCCATTGGACATATTTGCGGCAGAACAAGAAGCAACGATGGCATTTTTCAGTACTATGCTCTTGTAATTTTTGAAAAAAATCTCTAAATTTTAAAAAAACATAAAACCAAGCACGATTTCAAATCCCCTTTATAAGTGAAAGGACAAAAGTCCTAAAAACTTATTAAAGGGGATTTTTATTATGAAAAAACTTTTAGCAAGCATTTTATGTTTAGCAGCACTCTTATCCTTTGCATCCTGCAAGGGAATGGACACAGAAATTATCGAGAAAATCAAAGACAAAATACCGCCCATCACTATCACAGACGGCGAAACAGAAA
>JAZRHT010000171.1:0-4820 GCA_045644905.1 Oscillospiraceae bacterium | reverse complement strand
TTGGTGTAATGCTCAAAAACAATATTGAGCTCTTCTTCGTTTAAGCTGCTTCCTGTTTTCTTAGCCTCTCCGCCATTCTGAGAAAGCAGTGTGATAATTTCCTTAGCATCAATTTTAAGATCTTTTGCAAGGTCACTTAACTTATATTTAACTATCATTTGATATCCTCCTGTGCAAGTAGTTTCTGTTTAAGGCTCTTTGTAAAGCCTTCATCGGTGACGGCAACAATGCCTGTCATTTTTCCGATGGCTGAGCCGAGCGTTTTCATATCGTAGTTTGTACTTATGTGCTCGACCTCTAAGTTTTTACAAATAAACACAAGTTCCTTTGCGGTTTTAGGGGAAAGGTCACAGGCCGAGAAGACTATCTCCGCCTCTCCTTTCTGCATAGCAGTTTTTACCGTTTCAAATCCGAAAACGAGCTTTCCTGCTTTTCTACTTAGACCTAATAGCGAGAGAAATGCGTCATTCATCTTTTCCGATTTCCCCCTCAAGTCTCTTATAAACTTCCTCGGGGATTTCGCATTCAAGAGCACGGGAAAGAGCCTTGCTCTTTATTGCTTTCAAAAGGCAGGCTTTATCGGGGCAGATGTAAACTCCTCTACCGGCCTTTCTGCCCGTTATGTCAAAGGAAACCTCTCCCTCGGGAGAGCGCACAACTCTTATAAGCTCGCGCTTTGCCTTTTTTTCTCTGCATCCGCAGCAGCTGCGCATAGGCACCTTTTTAACTGGCATACAAATCCCTCCAATCAGCTTCTATAAATTAGTTTTCTCCGTAAAATCCGCTTTCGGGACGGATATCAATCTTGTATCCTGTAAGTCTTGCGGCAAGGCGGACGTTCTGTCCCTTATTGCCGATTGCGAGCGAAAGCTCATTGTCTGCAACTGTTACTCTGCAAGCAGGCTTGTCATCCTCTTCGCTTTTATCTAAAAGCTCAACCTTGGTGATGTGCTTTGCAGGGGAAAGAGCAGCGGTGATGAACTCTACGGGGTCCTCGCTGTACTTAACAATGTCAATCTTCTCGCCGCCAAGCTCAGAAACAACGCTGTCAATACGGGTTGACTTTGCGCCGATGCAAGCACCTACTGCATCAACATTCTCGTCGCGGCTGTATACTGCGATTTTGGTTCTCGAGCCTGCCTCACGGGAAATGGATTTGATTTCAACAGTTCCGTCATAAATTTCGGGGACTTCAAGCTCAAACAGGCGCTTTACCATACCGGGATGAGTTCTCGAAATCATAATCTTGGGAGGACGGGAGGTCTTTTCAAGATTGCGCTTTACGTCAACAACGTAAACCTTGATGCTATCGCCGATCTCAAAGCTCTCGCCGGGGATCATCTCGGTTTCGGGGAGCATAAGCTCGCCCTTGCCCATATCGAGAGTAACCGAGCCACGAACGCTGTCGATACCGACAACCTTAGCGGTAATAAGCTCGTGAACCTTGCTCTGATACTCCTTGAAGGTGTTCATTCTTTCTTCTTCCTTGATTCCCTGACGGAAAACATGCTTTGCGCTCTGAGCGGCAATTCTGCCCATATCCTTGGTCTTGATTTTCATATCAACGTGACCGCCGATTTTTGCTCTTTTGCTAACTAAGAGAGCCTCGTCAAGAGTAATCTCTGCTTTGGGGTTTTCAACGTTCTCAACAACCTCTTTGCGAATTGCAACTGTGAATTTTCTTGTTTCGGGGTTGATGTCGATGATGATGTTTTCTGGCTCGCCGAAATCCTTTTTGACTGCGTTTTCGATAGCAACCTTGATTTTCTCAAGAAGGCTCCCGACATTGATTCCTTTTTCTCTTTCTAAGATGCTCAGTGCTTCAAAAAATTCGTTATTCATTTTCTAAATTTCCTCCAAATTATGATTTTATTTATTTGTCATCACACAGTTTTACAAAAGCCGTGTCGCCAAGGCGGACGGTTTTCTGTGCATTATCTACATTAACTACAATTTCGGCGTCTTTGTAAGACTCTAAAATGCCTTCATATTCCTTTGCGCCTTTTTCATCGGGTCTAATAAGGCGGATATAAACTTCAGCGCCCAAGTATCTCTCAAAGTGCTCGGGTGTTCTGAGCTTTCTGCCAAGACCGGGAGAGCCAACCTCTAAATAATAGCTCTGGTCAATGGGGTCAGCCTCGTCGATAAGCGGATCAATTCTGCGGCTGAAAGCCTCGCACTCGTTTATGTCGATGCTCTCATTTTCTTTTTCGACAAGAACCTTTAAAAACCAGTCCGCACCCTCTTTTTCAAAGGTGACATCCCAAAGCTTTAGGTTCATTTCCTCACATACGGGCAGAACAATCGCCCTTACTGTGTCGGCGGTGTTACCTGTGCGTTTTGCCATAAGTTTCCTCCCTTTCTGCCCGAGTGTTTCGGACAAAAACAAAAGAGCGGGGCGACCCACTCTTTAACCTTTCGTTATATTACCCATATAGTATACCACCGCATTTACAAAAATGCAAGTGTTTTTTTATATTATATAAGAAGAATTATTTTTCCTCTAAATAGCGGCGGATGGCGCTGAGGGTAGTGTCGCTTATATCGTGCTCCATTTTGCAGGCGTCCTCGGCGGCGGTTTCTCTATCAACACCGAGCTTTACTAAAAATTCCGTAATAACATCGTGGCGCTCGTAAATCTTTTCGGCAAGGGCTCTGCCCTCCTCGGTAAGCGCAAGGGAGCTATCCTCATTCATCACAACATATCCATTCTTTTTAAGGATAGACACCGCACGGCTGACGCTCGGCTTAGAATATCCCATATACTCCCCAACGTCAACAGAGCGCACACTGCCACCTTTTTTGGAGAGCACATATATTGTTTCGAGATACATTTCGCCCGATTCAAGAAGACGCATAACTCATTCCTCCGATTTAGTTTAATCCCATTATAACACATATTTTTTCTTTTGCAAGCGCTGGAAAAATTAATAAAAACTCTTGACAAACTGCCCTCTCGGTGTTATCATATCTTAAGGCAGTTAGCATATGCTAATTCCAAATTTTAGCTTTTGGAGAAAAACTATGACACTCAAATCCGCCAAGGAAGGAAACGAATACATCATCCAGAAAATCGAAACTGATGACGACGAGCTCGATGCTTTTCTTTTTTCTTTAGGCTGCTATGCAGGTGAGCCCATAACTGTTGTTTCGCATTTAAAGGGCGGCTGCATTGTTTCTATTAAGGACAGCAGATACAACATTGATAACGATCTGGCAAACGCCATTATTATATAGTAGCTTATAGTTAATCGGCTTGTTCCGATTTTTTATTATGATTACAAGTTAGCATAAGCTAACCAAATGACACAATACCCATTTCATCAGGAGGACAAACCATGAGAATTGCTCTTGCAGGCAATCCAAACAGCGGTAAAACGACCATGTACAATGCTCTTACCGGCAAAAGCGAGCAGGTTGGAAACTGGGCAGGCGTTACCGTTGATAAGAAAGAACACACAATAAAGAAAACCTACACCTCGGGCACAGACATCTTGGCGGTTGACCTGCCAGGCGCCTATTCTATGTCGCCCTTTACAAGCGAGGAGAGCGTCACCCGAGATTACGTTAAAAACGAAAACCCCGACGTTATCATAAATATCGTTGATGCAACCAATTTAAGCCGCAGCCTTTTCTTTACAACACAGCTTTTAGAGCTTTCTATTCCTATGGTTGTTGCTTTAAATAAGAGCGACATCAACGAGAAAAAGCACACCGAGATTGACGTCGAGGCACTATCTAAAAAGCTCGGCTGCCCCGTTATTGAAACCGTTTCTATTTCGGCGGACGGGCTAAAGGCGGTTATGGATTCGGCGATTTCGCTCCTCGGCGCAGAGCAAAAGGCGCCTTACGTTCAGGGCGAGGTTGACCTTGCAAGCAAAAAAGCAGTATTAGAAGCTGACAAGAAGCGCTTTAGGTTTGTAAACAAGATTGTTTCAGAGGTTGAAAAACGCAAGGTTTTAACAAAGGATAAAAATTTCAGCGACAAGATAGACTCTATCCTTACAAACAAATGGCTTGGAATTCCCATTTTTGCTGTTGTGATGTTTCTCGTTTTCCAGATTTCGCAGGCTTGGGTAGGGCCCTTTGTTGCAGACGCACTAACCCTTTGGCTCGAGAGCTTTCAGACATGGGTAGGCTCGCTTTTAGAGGGCGCAAATCCCCTTCTCTCTGCACTTTTAGTTGACGGAGTTATCGGCGGCGTTATTGCAGTTATCGGATTTTTGCCGCTTGTTATGGTTATGTATTTCCTCATCGCAATTTTAGAGGACTGCGGATATATGTCGAGAGTCGCCATTGTGCTCGACCCCATTTTCAAAAGGGTTGGACTTTCGGGCAAGTCGGTTATCCCCTTTGTTATCGCAGTTGGATGCGCCGTTCCCGGAGTTATGGCAAGCCGCACAATTCGCAATGAGGGTGAGCGCAGAGCAACCGCTATGCTCGCTCCCTTTATGCCCTGCGGCGCTAAAATTCCCGTCATTTCCCTTTTTGCAGGCGCATTCTTTAATAATGCCGGCTGGGTTAGCACGGTTATGTACCTTTCGGGCATCGTTATTATCTTCTTTGGCGCACTCCTTGTTAACAAGGTTACTGGCTACAGACCGAGAAAGAATTTCTTTATTATAGAGATGCCCGAATATAAAGTTCCTTCGATTTGGGGCGCATTTAAGTCGATGTGCTCTCGTGGTTGGGCTTATATCGTCAAGGCGGCGACCATCATTCTTCTTTGCAACACCGCCGTTCAGATAATGCAGTCGTTTACCTGGAACTTGGCAATTGCCAACGAAAATGCCAGCGATTCAATTTTAGCATCGGTTGCG
>JAZRHT010000170.1:0-10826 GCA_045644905.1 Oscillospiraceae bacterium | reverse complement strand
GGAACGATGACATCTAAAGTCAGGGTCGAGGCCGAGGTTAAAACAAGCGATGAGAGGGTTGACATCGATGCAGAAAGAACAAGCACGATGACAATTCCGATTATGTAGGGCGAGAGGCTCTCGAGCATTGTTGGGATAATTATGTCAAAGCCTTTTTTAGAAACCTCTTCGGGAGTTACGAAAAGTCTTCCAAAGCCGCCGAGGAAATAGCATCCGCCTGCAACTACAAGGGCAAAAAGCGTTGAAATGAGTGTACCCTTCTTTATTGCTGTTTCATTTGCAATAGCATAGAATTTGCCGATCATCTGAGGAAGTCCCCATGTTCCTAACGAAGTTAAGAGAACGACGATGATAAGGAAAACGGGGTTGGGTCCAAAGAAGGATGTATATTCCCAACCGCTATTTTCGGAAAGCGCCTGCATAGAGCCCATTAGGCCACCGTTTGTGCTGAGAACTGCAAGGATAACTGCGACAATTCCCACAAGCATAATAATGCCTTGAATGAAATCGTTTATTGCGGTTGCCATATAGCCGCCGAAAATAACGTAAATTCCTGTCAGAACTGCCATCACAAGAATACAAGCCCAATAGGGAACGTTAAATGCAATAGCGAAAAGGGACGAAAGTCCGTTATAGAGCGAAGCGGTGTACGGAATTAGAAAGACGAAAACTATAACAGATGCCGCAATTTTAAGGGCGGTTGAGTTATAGCGTTTTTGGAAAAAGTCGGGCATTGTTTTGGAATTTAAGTGCTGGGTCATAACCCTTGTGCGCCTGCCTAAAACGTTCCAGGCAAGAAGCGAGCCAATAAAGGCATTTCCAAGACCTATCCAGGTTGATGCAACGCCGAAATTCCAGCCAAACTGACCTGCATATCCGACAAAGATAACTGCCGAAAAGTAAGACGTGCCGTAAGCAAAGGCGGTGAGCCACGGGCCAACCGAGCGGCCGCCTAAAACAAATCCATCAACATCAGTGGCTTTTTTCTTGCAATAAAATCCGACGGCAAGCATTACTGCAAAAAATACAACTACCAAAACCGTCGTAAAAATTTGTGCCGTTGTCATTTGAAAAAGAACTCCTTAGATGTAATTAGCCTGTAATCTGAGCCTCAACAAGACTTCCGCCGCAATACTGACTGCGGAGCTTGGGCTTTTCAATTTTGCCGGTCGGGTTTCTGGGAACGTCGGCAAAAATGATCTTTCGAGGGCGCTTATATTTGGGAAGTGCGAGGCAGAATTCGTTAACCTCATCTTCTGTAAGAGTCATTCCCTCTTTTGCCTCGATAATTGCGGCCGAAATTTCGCCAAGGCGCTTATCGGGAAGACCGATAACTGCAACGTCCTTAATTTTATCGTGGGCACGGAGGTGATCCTCAATCTGAACGGGATAGATATTCTCGCCGCCGCTGATGATAACATCCTTTTTACGGTCAACGAGGAAGATAAATCCATCCTCATCCTCTTTTGCCATATCGCCTGTAAGAAGCCAATCGCCCTTGAGAATCTCGGCGGTAGCCTCAGGATTTTTATAATAGCATTTCATAACGCCTGCGCCACGGACTGCAAGCTCGCCGACCTCGCCCTTTTTAACCTCGTTTCCGTTTTCGTCAACGATTTTGGTTTCCCAAAGGTAGCCTGCTTTTCCGATTGCGCCAACCTTATGTATATTTTCAACGCCGAGATGTACGCAGCCGGGTCCTATTGACTCGGAAAGGCCATAGTTGGTGTCATATTCGTGGGTGGGGAACTTGTCCTTCCAGCGCTTTACAAGCGAGGGAGGAACAGGCTGTGCGCCAACGTGGGTAAGGCGCCAGGGGGCAAAATCATAATCGTCTATATTAAGTTCGCCACGATCGATGCTATCAAGAATATCCTGCATCCAAGGCACAAGCAGCCAAACGATGCTTGCCTTTTCGTCGGATGCGGTTTGAAGAACCCATTCGGGCTTTACGCCACGCAGAAGAACGGCACGGCTTCCCGAGAGAAGCGAACCGAACCAGTGCATCTTTGCGCCTGTATGGTAAAGGGGCGGAATGCAGAGGAAAACATCGTCTTTTTTCTGCGAGTGGTGGTTCTGCTCGGTAAGGCAGGAAGAAACGAGAGCCTCGTGGCAATGCAGAATTGCCTTGGGGAAGCCTGTTGTACCCGAGGAGAAATAGATTGCGGCATCGTCCTCATCGCGAAGCTCAACGGGAGGAACGGTGGACGAGCAGTAATATGTCATTTCATTGTAGTTATCGGCATATTTAGGGGTTTCCTCGCCCTTGCCGACAAAGAAGTAATTGTCAACGTCTGTAATTTCGGGCTCGATGCTATCGATTCGCTCGATAAATTCGGGACCGAAAACCAGCATTCTGACATCTGCAAGGTCAAGACAATATTTGATTTCATCGGCGGAATAACGATAGTTCATAGGAACAACGAGAGCGCCTGTTTTTAAAATGCCAAAGTAGATGGGAAGCCATTCTAAGCAGTTCATAAGCAGAATAGCAACCTTATCCCCTCTTTTTATTCCCTTTGTAAAGAGAAGGTTTGCAAAGCGGTTTGCCTTAACGTCAAACTCCTTCCAGGTTATCTCTCTTCTATATTTTTCGCCCTCGTGCGCAGTGTCAATAAGGTTATACTCACGCCAGGTTGTATTTTTCTCGGGTTGCTTTTCGGGATTTATCTCAACAAGGGCAACATCGTTGGGATAAATCTTAGCATTTCTCTCTAAAAAATCAGTAATAGGCATTGTGCTTTTCCTTTCTGTGTCGGACACAAACAATATAAAAGTAATTATATCATAAAGTGTATTATTTGTCGAGGTTTTTTGCGGTTTTTTTACCCAAAAAATCGCATAAAATCGCAAAAAAATTGCCCCGAGCGTTTCTGCTCGGGGCAACATTTGATTTATTAAAGATTTTCTTTGATTTTCTTTATCATTTCGTCGTATTCGGCATCGGTAAGATAGGTCTTTGCGGGGTTCATCTGGAAAACTCCGCCCCACTCATCGCCACCCTCGTATTTGGGAACGAGGTGCATGTGCAGGTGGCATCCTGTGTCACCGTAAGCGCCGTAGTTAACCTTGTTGGGTTTGAATGCCTTGTGAAGTGCGTTTGCAGCCTTTACAACGTCTGCCATAAAGAGATTTCTCTCTTCCTCGCTGATGTTTACGATTTCGCTAACGTGATCCTTGTAAGCAACGATAACACGACCGGGCTTAGACTGTTCCTTAAACAGAATAAGCTGGCTGACGCTAAGGTCACAGATTTTAATTCCGAATTTGTCTAAGAGCTCTCCGCCCATGCAGTATGCGCAGTTCTGATCTTTCATAATTTTTCCTCCTAAAATGGATTTCTATAACTTTATTATAAAACACGCCGCAAAAAATTGCAACTAATTTTATTTTGTTCTAAGGCCCTTGGGATAATGATTTTTTGCTCTATTAGAGCTTACCTTAACTCCGCCGACACTGCAACCGCAAACAGTTACAACCGCCCAGCCATTTTCAGCATCTACTGAAAACTCCTCGCCGTGCAAATACTTTTTAAGTTCCTCGCTCTCGGGAGAGAGCTCAATCTTATTTTTAATTTTATCGCCCATCGCCATAAAAAACTGATGATGGGGCTTAATATAATTTTTGCAAATCTCCCCAATTGTAACTCCGCAGGAAAATGCACTTCCCTTTTTAACCTCAAAGTCGGGAGTGAAATAAACGGGGTTACCATTATAGAGCATAACATTTTCTCTATCGTAATTTTCGAGAGTTTCATTTAGAAAATCAAAAACTACTTTGTCAATTTTGTCAGGTTTGGCATTCGATTTGGGTTTAATTTGTAGGCTTTCGCCTTTTTTATGAAGAAGAGCCATAAACTGCCCTTCTCCTCTTGCTTTGTGAGGATAAAATCTTCTGGCAAGGTTTAAACCTTTACACCTACAACCCTCATACAAAATGCCGTCCTCAGTAGCTTCTGCGACCGCTTTTGTTACGGGAATTATCTCAAATTCGGGATGCTCATCTAAAAATGCATCAATTGTCATTTCGTTTTCTTCTAAGGAGAATGTACAGGTAGCATAAACTATGTGTCCGCCACTTTTAAGGCAGATAGCGGCATTTTCGAGTATTTCCCTTTGTCTTTTAGCACACATTAAAACATTTTCTTCGCTCCACTCGTCTACGGCAATATCCTCTTTTCTAAACATTCCCTCACCTGAGCAAGGCGCATCTACCATAATAACGTCAAAGGTATTGGGATAAAGCGCAGCCAATTTCTTTGTGTCGAGGCAGGTTGTGACGGTGTTTTTAAGTCCAAGACGCTCGATATTACCCGTTAGAATTCTGCAGCGCGACGGGATAATCTCATTTGAAACAAGCACACCATTTTCGCCGAGTTTATTTTTAAGCTGTGTGCTTTTACCTCCGGGGGCGGCGCACATATCGAGAATTTTATAGTCAGGCTTGATTTCGACACATTCGGCAGGAGCCATTGCGCCAGGCTCCTGAACATAAATCATTCCTGCGTGATGAAAAGGATGGTTACCTATCTTATCATCCTCAAAATAAAAGCCGTTTTCTACATAAGGAATCTTTTCTATTGTAAAGGGGCAGACCTTTACAAAGCCCCCTATCGCTATCTTATCTGTGTTTACCCTAAGAGCACGGACGGGCTTTTCTAAGAGGGCATTTTTATAATTTTCAAACTCTTTTCCTAAGAGTTTTTTCATTCTGTTTTCATATTCTATCGGCAGATTTTTCATTTATTTTCTCCGCTTAAATTCATTTCAGCATAAAGCATACACATAGATAGGGACGTTACTGCGGCGGTTTCTGTTCGCAGTATTCTTTTCCCAAGCGACACCGAAATGCCGCCCATTTCTATTGCCTTTTCGATTTCACAGTCGTCAAAGCCGCCCTCGGCTCCTATGAATATACCGACCGAATTGCCGCTTTTTATTTTAGAAAGAGCCTCTTTAGTAGCCTTCATTCCGTCCTTATTTTCGTAAGGAACGAGCAAAATATCAAGTTCTTTTGCCATTTTGAGCGCATCTTCAAACGAAAGAACATCGCATATTTCGGGAACTATATTGCGTTTACTCTGCTTTGCGGCGCTCTCAGAAATTGCCTGCCAGCGCTCGCGCTTTGACTTCTTTTTCTTATCGTCTAATTTTACAACGCATCTTTTCATTTCGACGGGGATAATCTTAAAAACTCCGAGCTCGGCGCATTTTTGAATAATAAGCTCCATTTTATCGCCCTTGGGAAGTCCTTGAAAAAGATAAATCTTTATTGGAAGCTCGGTTTCCCTATAATTTTCCTCTATGATTTGTGCAATTAAATAATCCGAAAATATCTGTGAGAGTGTGCAAAGGTGGCTTTGTCCCTCAAAGCTAATTAGAAACTCATCCCCCTCTTTCATTCGGAGGACGTTTTTTATATGATTAAAATCGGCGCCGTCTATAATAAACCTATCGTCATCTCTATTTTGAGCAAAGAAATTATACATTTTCTGCACCTTCCTTTTAGCATATTATATCAAATATATGCGTTTTGCACAAGGCAAAATTTACATAAGTCTTTAAGTTTTTATATTACTACAAGTGTGCATTTTTTATTGACGATAATGTTGAAATGTAGTATATTAAAGATAGAACATACATAAATTATGTATGATGAAAGGAGCAAATGTAATTATGGAAGTTTTTTTAATCATTTTGGCGGTTTTTGTTTTAATTTTAATTTTTGCAAACATCCGCATTGTACCGCAGGCGACCGAATTTGTCATTGAGCTCTTAGGCAAATACAAAACCACCTGGGGCGCAGGTATTCACGTTAAAATTCCTTTTATCGAGAGGATTGCAAAGCGCATTACCCTCAAAGAGCAGGTTATGGACTCTCCTCCGCAGCCCGTTATCACCAAGGATAACGTTACTATGCAGATAGACACAGTTGTTTTCTTCCGCATTTATGATGCCAAGCTTTATGCTTACGGCGCTGTAAATCCTATTTCGGCTCTTGAAAACTTAACCGCAACCACACTTCGTAACTTAGTCGGTGAGCTCGAGCTTGATGCAACACTCACCTCCCGCGACACCATCAACGGAAAAATGACCGAAATCCTCGACGAAGCTACCGATCAATGGGGCATCAAGGTTAGTCGAGTTGAGCTTAAAAACATTATTCCTCCCTCTGAAATTCAGAATGCCATGGAAAAGCAGATGAAGGCAGAGCGTGACCGCCGTGAGACGCTTCTTCAGGCTGAGGGTCACAAGGCTGCTGCAATTACCAGAGCCGAGGGTGACAAGCAGGCTATGATTTTAGCGGCTGAGGGTGAAAGAGATGCCAGAATCGCTCGAGCAGAAGGTGAGGCTCGCGCAATTTATCTTTCTAAAAAGGCTGAGGCTGACGGACTCGCAGCTCTTAAAGAAGCTGCCGCAGATGCCGCAGTTTTAGAGCTTAAAAAGTACGAGGCGCTCGTTAAACTTGCTGACGGCAGAGCCGCAAAGATTATTATTCCTACCGACATTGTAAACACCGCGACACAGAGCGTTGTTTTCTCTGAAACAAGCGGACTTGGTGACAACACAAAAGCCGCTCCTACTCCTACTATTAGCGAGAAAAACGACCCCTGTTGTGACAGATTTGAAAAATAACTCCAAAACAAAAAACACTCCCGACGAAAAAGTCGGGAGTGCTTTTTTTATTTTCTGTATTTTTTTACTGTTGCGGGATTGCCTACGGCTATTGCCCATTCGGGAACGTCCTTTGTGACAACTGCGCCCGCTCCGATAACACTATGCGAGCCAATCTTCACACCCGGAAGAATAATAACTCTGCCGCCTATCCAAACGTCATCACCAATGGTAACAGGCTTTTCCTCTGCATTTCCCTGAGTGTTCATGGGAACTGTCACATCGTCAATTTTATGATTGCGCGTGTAAATAATGCAGTTAGGACCCATCATAACGTCATTTCCAATGGTGCATTTACCCGTTATAATCGAACCGGAGCCGATGCCCGAGCGATCGCCAAGCTCAACACGGCTCGAGAAAATCGCTTTGCTTTCTATATTAACCTTTTTACCACATTTATCCAAAATAAGTTTTCCGCAAAATGCACGAAAGGCTTTTTGGCCTATTTTCACGGGCGAAGTTGACGCAGGAAGACGCTTTGCAATAAGATGATAAAGAATAAGACCAATTATCTTTTTAAGCTTCCTCATTATTATCCTCTTTCCTAATAAAATAGAGAGAGTTGCTACTGCAAATTATACTCAATATTTTAAGTATAGTCAAGAGGTTAACTATGGTAAAATTTTACTGGTGAGGAAAATGATAAGCTACAAACCCTTTTACAACACACTTTATAAAAAAGGCATAACCGAATATCACCTTATTTTCAAGGAAGGTTTTTCGGCCAACACACTACACAGAATGAAAAAAGGTGAGGCAATAAACACCAAAGCCCTCGATGCATTCTGCTACGTTCTTGATTGTGACGTTAGCGATATCATAAAATTCGAAAAAGAATAGTCCCAAGTTAGTATTATGGCTTGGGATTTTTATATTTCACCGAGCAGAATAAGCAGAAGGTTTGCACAGAGAACGGCGTATTTATCGTCGCAGGTTTCTATTTTGCAGGGGATTTCGCGGGGCTCTGTCTTTCCGCTGTCAAACCTCGTGATGCTCCTTTGGATGCTTATAACGCAGTTTTCGTCGGTAAGAGATGAGAAGGTGACGCTATCTCTTAGGGAAAGTCCGCAGGTTATAACCTCGCCGCCGCTGTTTTTTGCCGCCTTTATATCGCAGGGGTTTGAGCTATCGAAAATAAGATATCTCTCGCCTGAAATCGCAGTTTTTTCATTCTTATTTAAGAAAACCGCGGCGCCTGACACACTTATAGATGCTATATCACTTTTAAATATGGCGGTTAGAGTGTTTTGTGGAGATGAATTTGCTATTTTCAAATCTGATATTTCCAAAACATCTATTTTTGCTCTTAAAATTTTAAGTACAGTTTGACGGAATGCACAGTTTACGCCTTTTCCTACGAAAACTGCTGTCATATAAGTCCCCTCGCCTTTCGTTTTGAACTCTTTTAGTTAAAATACCACGTTTTTTTAAAATAATTCTTGCTATTTTCAAGAATTTTTGATATACTACTAATACTGACTTATGCGCAGTCTCTATAAGTGAGCCGGCCCTGTGCGACGGCATGCCGTGAACCATGTCAGGCGGGGAACCGAGCAGCATTAAGCGGATTTTGCTGTGTGCCGCAGTAAGCCGACTTGCTTATAGAGGCTGCTCATTTTTTATTTTAAAATATGCAAAAACTTTTGCGTTTTTCTATTGACATAGAGCCAAATTTTGTGTATAATGATTAAGCCTTAAAAAATAGCGTACGGAGAGGTGGCTGAGCTGGCCTAAGGCGCACGATTGGAAATCGTGTAACGGTTAACCCCGTTCGGGGGTTCGAATCCCCCTCTCTCCGCCAATGAAAAAGAGTTCTACCGAATGGTAGGGCTCTTTTTTATTTGTGAAAATATAGGAGGGGGATTCGAACAAGGAGGGAGAAACCCGAAGGGTTTCGGAAGAAAACAGTCCAGTGGACTGTTTTCGCCGACGTGGACAACGAGCGAAGCGAGGCGAAGCACACGGTAGTGTGCGGAAAAATCCCCCTCTCTCCGCCAAATGAAAAACACTCCACTTTATGTGGGGTGTTTTTTGTTTTGATTGAAAAAGAGGGGGATGAGAAACGAACTCCAATCCACTTAGGCCTATGGGAGCAGGAGGATTGGGAGAAAGCTCCGGTGGAGCTTTCGTCAAGTGAGCAGAGAATCCCCCTCCCACAAAAGAATAATCGCAACTCAGATACAGGTTGCGATTATATTCTTTTTATGGTATAATTTAATCAGAAAGTAGGTGCTCATCTTGATAAACACGGATGCTAAGTTTGACGAGTTGGTATTTTTTGCACAAGTAAAAAAGATGCCTGGCGCTTTTCTTGGAAAGCCATCTTTATTATCTCTTCGAGACCAATTATTTGGTATGGAATATGCGTTTTCTTTTTACAGTAAAGAAAAACAATTAAAGTATTTTGAGTTATTTGTTAAATGGTATCATGAAGAAATTATCGTAGATTTAGAAGGATATGCGTGCTGGTGGAGTCATATTTTGTACACCAGTCTCAGCGATGATGCATACGCATTCGAATCCTTTTTTAGAATATTTGAACAATATTTGCACGATGTTCATAATGTATGTTTACCTGTCATACCATAACAATTTAAGAGGGATGAAATAAATGCTTACATTCACTGATTTCACAAAAATCCTTTCCTATAACTCTGACGGCAACTTTTGTATCGAGATTGAATTTAAGATTACTGACTCAACTGAATTTACATCGTGCTTTATGGGAAAAACTTGCAACAAAAACGATGTTGAATATTGGTATGGACTTACTGCCGATGGCTCTAATGCATACGAATATGATAGTTTGGAAAGCTTTATATCCGCCCCTGTTTTCTGCAGCAAAACTCTCTCGGAAATTTGGGACAAAATCGAAATACTTTCAATAGATGGTTGCGACCCCGAGGAAAGAATTTCATTCTACATATCATAACACCGTATTGCGAAAGTTACGATAGTATGCTATAATAAAACTCGACTACAATACAGATAAATCGAGGTAAGTTATGTATTTTCGACACGAATTAAATTATCAGTACCCCGAAAAAAGCGATCAGCACATGATAGATGTTAAGCATCTTCGTGATGTAAATCTTGACGAGAACTATCCCTATCTGCAAAAAAGCTTTTGGTTTAAGTGTCAGAGAGGTTTACTTAGAGTCTGCCAATACACAGTTTTGCCTATTGTAATGTACTTTAGGCACGGACTGCACATTCACGGCAAGCAAAAGCTCAAAGAAAATAAAGCTTTATTCAAGGATGGACTCGTCACTATTTCCAACCACGTTTTTATGTGGGATTACATTTGCATAATGGTTGCGCTGCGTCCTCGTCTTGGCTTCTTCCCCGCTTGGAAAATCAATCTTGAGGGTCCTAATGGACCGCTTATTCGTATGGCAGGCGGTATCCCTATTCCTACCGACACACTTCGTCCTATGCTTAAATTTAAGCACGCTATGGAGGAGGTTTTTAAAAGCAGAAAGTGGATGCACTTTTTCCCCGAGGGCTCTATGTGGTTTTATTATCCCGATATAAGACCGCTGAAAAAAGGCATATTTAAATATGCCGTGCAATTTGACCGTCCAATTCTTCCTATCACCTTCTCTTTCCGCCCTCGAAAAGGCTTATGGAAACTGATCGGAAAAAGTCCTTTGGCTGACCTTAACATAGGTGACCCAATTTTCCCCGACAAGAATCTGCCCCGTAGTGAGGCTATTCAAAAGATGCAAGCAGACGCATATCATATTATGCAGGTTATGAATGGCATAAATCCCGGCGACCCTACATACAGCACAGACCCCAATCCCGAAAACTATCAAAAAACAATGTAAGTTTATTGTATAGAAAAGCCCCACCCTTAAAATAAGGGTGGGGCTGTTTTTTTACTTTTTCTTTCGTTTTAACATCTGTCTGAGCTTTGAGGCAAGGCAGATCGGTGTTACTATTCGCATCTTAGCAAATAAGAAAAGCAGTGCTTTAGATAGTGATGTTTTAAAAATAGGTGCATCTTTAAGCGCGTCGGCAAAGACACCTTGCTTTAAAACGGCTTTAGCGCGTTTATACTGCTCCTTTAGGCTGCCATTTTTGAAAATATCATTTACAAAAACGACAAGCAGATGATCGAGCACATAAAGGAGAAATGCGTCCTTTACT
>JAZRHT010000169.1:0-7610 GCA_045644905.1 Oscillospiraceae bacterium | reverse complement strand
CTTAATGATATTATCCTCAACAGAGAATGCCTTTTTCTGCATAGGACCAACGTTCTGCTCGTAAAGTGCCTGAGCAGCCTGCTCAATATACTGAGAAATACTGATCATGGTGCTATCCTCGGCATCCTGACCATCCATAAGGAAGCAGAAATCCATAGGAAGCAGAGATAATGACTTCTGCTTATCCGAGCCTGCAATAGAAACGTTAACGTGAAGGTTACTAAACTGCTTTAAGTCCTCATCAAGATCGATAAAGCCGGAGCCCTTCATCATAAATGCGTTGATTTCCTTGATTGTAGCGTAGGCGTTACGAGCCTGAGAATCACGTTCGGTCTGAGAATCAATAACGCTGTCAAGGGTTTCAGGAAGAAGAATGAGCGAACGAACGATAAGGCTTGTGTTGGGATACTTCTCCTTAACATAGTCACGGATGAACATACTTAAAGGAAGGATCATTCCCGAACCGGTACCACCCGAAGCTGTGGAAGCGATAACAACTCTCATTGCCTGCTTCATTTCTTTACCGGTCTTGCGGAAAAGATCGTCGATAGCATCATAGAGACGACGAATTCTACCTGTTTTAATGGTAGCGTTAAGAGCAAGTCTGGAAATTGCACGAACCTGTCCTGCGCCCTCAGAAACGGTCTTATCATACATAACCGCGTTTTTGGGGAACCATTTTTTACGAGCTTCCTCATCGTAATCGAGGTAGCTACCTACAGTCTGAGTATTAGAGGTCTGAACACAGTAAATATTCGATTTACCATTTGCAACGTCAGAAAGGTCGTTTACGTTGGTATCGAGGCAAAGGAAGTTGATGTTTTCCTTTTCCTGCGGCAAACATTTGTCCGCTACCTTTTTGACAATTTTGCAACCGGTACCACCAACACCTATAAACAAGGTAGGGGCTACGACTTCATTTGCCTTGATTTTTTCCTTAAGATTTGCCATTTTTCTCTCCTCCGTTTTATTTTTTCTTTTTGAAATTAAGTTTTGTATTTACTGAAAAATCTTTTTTTACGCCAGCTTTAATTAATGTGCCTGAATATTTGACTATAGCACCATTTTTCAGCATAAATGGTCTATTATCCTTTGTTGAACGTTCAAATTTTCTTGTATCCTCATTCAATATGTATTTTACTCCAGAAACACTTGCTTCAGTAATAATAGCGGTTCCTGTTTTTTGCACACTGCCACTTGCAACTTCTGCGCTGCGCTTTGCGTGAGGCGTCATAAGATAACTATGATTTCCCGGCTTTACATCCATAGTGAGACCCGATTTGGTTCCAGCAAACTCACATCTAATTTCCAACTGTTTACCTATTATTTTCGCATTACAAGAAGCAGACTTAATTACATCACCATCATAGATGATCGTACAATCCCTTTTGTTTATATGCGCATGTTTGGGAAGCACTTTTATGTGCAAAATTGCCCAGATTATTATTGCCAAAACAATAAGTACAAGAATCCAGAACAGCCACTTAAGCCAGAGCGGGGTGTTACTTAAAGTAACTGCGAGCGCATCCTCAGCCTGTGACTCTCTTCCGATTCTGTCAGTATAGATTGCGCTGACCTTAATGGGATAATCCGCTTCCTTAATTCCGCTTGTGGGTAGAAGCTTGATTCTATAGCAAGAATTTTCCTTATCGGGAGTGAGTGTGTGCTCAATGCCTGAGCAATCTGCGGTTAATTTAACTGCATCAAAATCCTGGGCACTCAAGGGCTTGCCGTCCATTTTGAGCGATATGGTGATTTCCTTGCTATCCTTAAGCTCTTTAATAACTATGTAGTCTTGAGAAGTGGTCATATCGATCTTAATGGGCGCCGTGTTATCCTCTATTCTATACGTTAGGCTTGCATTTGCCTGCGCTTGACTACTTCCCTGCGCTGCATAGTATGCATAAATCGGAACTGTGCATCCGCCGCACTCGGTGTCCTGCGGTGTTTTAGGATCCTTATAGCGAAGACTCAGCTTAAAGTGATCCTCTGCAAAAGTTTTTTCAATGGTAGCGTTACTGTTTTCTGCCTCCCATTTAAACTTAACACTCTCGAGTTCTTTTCCTGTAAGCTGCTTTCCTTTATAGAATACCTTAGCGATGTAAGGAGCGCCTTTTTCAAGATCCTGGAGTGAATATTTTTTATCGCCGCCCGAAATCTCTAATTTGAGCTTTCCTGCGGGTCTTGCGGCAACCTTAATGCCGCCCTTGGGCCAACCAAAATCAGTTGAATCCTTTGAAATTGTATATCCGCTAAGATATGTTACAGTCAGCTTAGCATCAAAGGCATCATTCATTTTAAGCGAAATGGGAACCTCACCGCTATTGCCACTGTGTTCAATCGGATATTCCTGTCCGTTTATATAATAGCTTCCCTTATATTTAGGGTCGCCCAAAAGGTCGGATGAAATGAGCTTACCTGTTTTGGCATCCTTCATTCCAAAGCTAACCTTATATTCTCCTTCATAAAGAGCATTGGGGTCAACGTTGTTTCCGTCTGCATCTGTAAAAACAAAGTCTAAATCTGCGTTAGGCTCATAGTAAACCTCGATGCTCGTAGCCTTGCCTGAATACTCAAGACTATAGCTACCGGCGGCACAGTTGGAATAGGTAACCATCATTCCCTGAAGCGACTTGTCAGGAACTGACTTGTAGTTTCCGCAGCCAGCCGTTCCATATTTTGTTGAAGCCGAGCTGAGCTGCTTGCCCATTCCCGAACCAGAAACCTTAAGATTTGAAACGTTTTGACCTTGAACAAATACGATCAATTTACTGATAGAAATATCAAAATCTATTTTCTTATCAGTTACGTGATTTTTTGGCATTGTATCTCGTCCGAAAATCTGATTGCACATTTCGGTTAAGGCTGAAAGCGTGTCCTCACTGTTTTTTGCCTGTTTTTTAGCAAAATACTCTGATTGCTTGGTGTCCGGCATAATAACATTTTCGCCGATACCGAGATACATCATAGTAAGCTCGCTTGAAGCATGCTGTTTAAAACGGCTATCGAGCTCCTTTTTGGTGTTAGCGGTGCTCATTTTTTTGTCGTTTTTATAGAATACGTCACCGTCGGTAAGAACTATTACATACTTCTTAGCGGCACTGGCCGATTTCATACCCTTAACCGCACAGTCAATACTTTCAATCGGTGTGCCTTGTGCATCAGGTGTATAGATGCCTCGTATTTTCGAAGCCTGCGTTGCGTCTGTAATCTTAAACGGCTTGTCCATTGTGTACTGCTTGCCGTCGATGGTGATAGGATGCATCGGATAAATATCTAAAGTGTCACCCTTATTTAGCATGGAGGCGAAAACCTCCATTGCATAGGTTGCTCGGCACCAAGCCTGCTCACCTTTTACATACATTGAGCCTGAGTTATCGAAAACGATTGCAATGGCTCTTGTGTCATCAGTTTTGCCGGCGGCGTGGACCCTCGGGCTTCCTGTAAGCAGAAATGCAACCAACAGAAAACTCGCGAGGAGCATACTTATGCTTTTTTTCACAAGAATCCTCTCCCTGTCTATTTTCAAGTGTGGTTGCAATTATTTTTCTTTTACGAATTCAACTCCATCAATAAATATGGAGCTTCCCTTCTTTTCAAAGCTCTTTTCCATATCGTAACTGAGGTTTAAAAGGCTATATGTGATGGTGATTTTGCCATCCTCAATAACATATTCGCCTTCGACGTCGATACCGAAAGCTGATACCTCAACCTTATTATCCTCTTTAAATGTGAAGCTCTGCTTTATTAAGCCTTCCTTGGATGTGTAGGTGCCCTTTAATACCGTCTTACAACCTACGAGGGAAAACAGCATAACACAAACCATAAAAACTGCTGCTACACTTGTTAAACTTTTTTTAATCATAATCCTTCCTCCATTTTATTTTTTTGTACAAAATCAATACTAAATATTGATTAATTGTTTCTGATTTGTAAATTTTCACAAACCATTTTCCACATTATATAACAGAATTTTACAAAAAACAACAATTTTCACGAAATAAGTTCAAATTTAGAGAAAAATTTCTTAACTTTTATGCTATTAGCATAATTATCTTATTTTTATGCCTAAATTACTAAAAATCCTACCGACCGCACTTCTTTCACTTAGGCGGCATTTTGATAATCTTTATTATTTAATTTGTTTAATTCTTAATAAAAGCAAAAAATAATACAACCATCTTTTTTTCATTTTGTGCATAAAATATCTGATATTTTACTTTAAATTTCCACTTATATAAAACGAATTGTGTCGAACAATATTACTGCAAACGCAAGAGGCGTTTGATAAACTGTAAGACAAGGAGTGTAAACAAATGAGCAAGAAGATTGTTGTTCCTGAGGCTCGCGAGGCTCTTAACAGATTCAAGATGGAAGCTGCTAACGAGGTTGGCGTAAACTTAAAGCAGGGATACAATGGCGATCTCACCTCTAAGCAGGCAGGTTCTGTCGGCGGTCAGATGGTTAAAAAGATGATCGAGGCTTATGAGAGCTCTGTTAAATAAGTAATTTAACGGCATTTGTAATCTTAAAAAATAAAACCGCCTACGAGGTTACTCGCAGGCGGTTTTGACTTTTATATTCTGATTGGCTGTGTTGTGAATTCGTTTTTTGCGGTTTTACTTTTTAGGGTCAGTGCAAAGGCGGCAGTGCAGTTTTCTTCCATTTTACAGAGCATCTCTGCCTCTTTCGAAATTTCTCTTGCACGGGCAGGAGATGTGATAACTGGAAGCTGCGCGGTTTTCTTTGAAATAAGCTCAAGGCCATTTTGGTTGTGACCTAAAACACGGATATACGGAACACTTTCAATTTGGTTTTCTTTTGAAAACGAAAGCAAAGCATACATAAGAATACGGCGGATTCGCGAGAGCGTGTAACGCTTGGTTTTTAAAAGCGCATAGAGCTCATTGAGATTTTTTGCTTGTTTTGATGCTCTGAGAATTCTATTTTCAAGTCCCTCAGAAACATCGGGCAAATCAGCAATTTGCTCTGCGGTCATAAGTCTTAGCTTTAAAAGAAGGGCGTCGGAAAGGCTCTCTATTCCCTCCGAGACATTTCCCTCTTTTATCGCCTCAAAATAAAGCTCGCTTGCGGGGGTGAAGCTTTTAATTACAGTCTTTGAGAAATCTTCTCTTATAAAGCTTGCCGATGCGATATTATCCACGGGAGTTTTGCTCTCGTGAGCACTTCCCTTTCGCAAGATTGGATATGGCTTTATATTCGAGCCGAGCTTTTTAAGGCTTCTTATATATTCGACACCTAAAATATCATTAGAAGTTTCTAAAACGGCGGCGGCATCGCTATTTTTTTCTTTAACTGCAAGGCTTCTTGCCTTTGCAAAGGTAATTCCGTCCTTTAGTAGCTCACGGGTTCTTTCCATAACCTTTTCATCGTCAACAAGGCTTGCGGCGGCATTGAGTACGTCTAAATTACCGCTTTCACTACCAAAGCATAGATAATCTACGCAACCGAGCTTGTGCAGAATTTCTACTGCACCTTTTGAAAATTTTTCGGCAGTTGCAAGAGCAAATGGCGACGGAAGCTCTAAAACAAGGTCAGCGCCAAACGAAAGGGCCGCCTGAGTTCTTGTCCATTTATCAAAAATTGCAAAGTCGCCCCTTTGAACAATGTTTGGGCTCATAACAACTACAACGGTGTGTTCGCCGCTTTTTTTAATTTCATCTATCTGATATTTATGTCCGTTATGAAATGGGTTATATTCGGCTATTATTCCGAAAACCGCCATGCTTTTACCTCCGAACTAATCTCTGTTTATAAGGCAAACGGCGTGCGCCGAGATGCCTTCCTCTCTTCCTGTAAAGCCGAGCTTTTCCTCGGTTGTTGCCTTGACACTTACGAAATCGACCTCGATTTCGCAAGCAGCGGCGATATTTTCGCGCATTTTCTGAATGTAAGGCGAAATTTTAGGCTTTTGAGCAACTAAAATGCTATCAATATTAGATATTTGATAACCTTTTTCCTTTAAAACTGATACAACCTTTTTAAGTAAAACAATACTGTCTGCGCCTTTATAAGCCTCATCGGTGTCGGGGAAAAGCGCACCGATATCGCCAAGCGCAGCCGCTCCGATAAGAGAGTCCATTATCGCGTGAGAGAGCACGTCGGCGTCCGAATGACCTAAAAGACCCATTGTATGCTGTATTTTAACTCCGCCTAAAATGAGGTCTCTACCCTCTGTGAGCTTATGAACGTCGTAACCGTTTCCTATACGAATCATTTTAATTCTCCTTTAAAAAGTTCTGAGCCGTTATAATATCCTCGGGGGTTGTGATTTTGATGTTTTTATAGTCGCCCTCGACCATATACACGCTCTCGCCGAGCGCCTCGACAAGCTGACAATCGTCTGTGTAGGACCTGCCATCTTTTGCCGCTTTTTCAAACGCTTTTTTATAAAGCGAGCTTTCAAAACCCTGCGGGGTTTGGGTTATGTAAAGGGTTTCTCTTTTGGGAGTTTTTATGATTTTTCCGCTCTCATCGGTTACCTTGATTGTGTCCTTAACAGGCATACCGAGGGCGGCGGCTTTAAGGTTTTCGTCTATAATTTTTTTATAAAGAAAATCGATTTTCTCGCTGGTTATCATGGGACGAGCGGCATCGTGAATCATAATGCAATCTGATTTTTCATCGCAAAGAGCAAGTCCGTTTAAAACGGATTTCTGTCTTTCATTTGCTCCGACGCAAACCTCGATAGGAACCGAAATGCTTGACACGAGTTTTTTTACTGTTTCAAGCTTTTCCTCTGCGGTTACAATAACGATTTTATCGGTACATTTGGCTTTTGCAAAGGCTTCTACGCTGTAAAGCAAAACTTCTTTACAGTTAATTTTGCATAGCAGCTTATCAATTCCCTGCATTCTGCTGGCGCTGCCTGCGGCGGCAATTATAACGCTCGCTCCCATTTTTCTCTTCCTTTACTTCTTTTTAAGCTTGGCAAAGTTTGCCATAATTTTCTTGGTCCCGACTCTATCAAAGCTAACCTCAATAAGTGTATCGTTTGCCATAGGCGTCATAGCCACGACAAGTCCCTCACCAAACACTCTATGTACAACCGTGTCACCCACCTTATAGTCAAGGCTTGTTGCGGCGGGTGGAGTTTGAGTTTGGGCGGTTTTAAAAGTCGGGCGGCTTCTGTCCTTAGCGAAGGAGTCAAAGGTGTTGTCAGCTCGCCTTTGCGAATATGATCCGAAAGGCTCAAACGAATCCTCACTATCAAAAAACGAGGAACCACTCGAAAATCTCTCGGAAAACGTCTTATCAATAACTTCCTTATACTGCTCGGGAATTTCCCTTACAAATCGAGAGAGCATATTGCGCTGAGTTCTGCCATAAACCATTCGGCAGGCGCAGGAGGTAATATAGAGTCTTTTCTTAGCTCTTGTAACTCCGACGTAAGCTAAGCGACGTTCCTCTTCCATTTCGCTCCTATCGTTAAGGCTTTGAAGTCCCGGGAAGATTCCGTCCTCCATTCCGACCAAGAAAACTCTTTCAAATTCAAGTCCCTTTGCTGAGTGAACAGTCATCATAACAACTGCATCAGCATCGGCATCGTAGTTATCAACGTCGCTAAGAAGCGCAACCTCCTCGAGATA
>JAZRHT010000168.1:0-12638 GCA_045644905.1 Oscillospiraceae bacterium | reverse complement strand
ATTATGGAAATAACTCCGCTTAAGGGACTGTTTAGTGATGAAGATTAGTATTATGACCCTCTTTCCCGATATGTGCGAAACCGTTCTTAACGAGAGCATTATCGGAAGGGCAAGAAAAAAGGAACTTTTCGAGGTTGAGTGCGTAAATATCCGTGACTTTGCAGGAAATAAGCATAACCGAGTTGACCATATTCTGTATGGCGGCGGTATGGGTATGCTGCTTCAGGCAGAGCCTATTTATCAGTGCTATAAATCGATAGAAGCAAAGTCGGAATCTAAGCCGCACGTTATCTATATGTCCCCTCAGGGAAAGGTTTTTAATCAGGAAAAGGCCAAGGAGCTTCTTAATTATGAGCACCTTGTCTTCCTTTGCGGACATTATGAGGGCGTTGACGAGAGAGTTATCGAGGAGATAGTCGATGAGGAAATTTCCATCGGCGATTTCGTTGTAACAGGCGGCGAAATGCCTGCCCTTGTGGTTTGCGATAGCGTTCTTCGAATGTGCGATGGCGTCCTTTCTGATGACGTTTGCTTTGAGGACGAAAGCCATTTTAGCGGACTTTTAGAGTGCCCGCATTACACCCGCCCTCCCGTCTGGCGAGATAGAGAGGTGCCCGAGGTTTTGCAGAGCGGACACCACGCGAATATTGAAGATTGGCGATTTAAAGAGTCGCTTGAAAGAACTAAACTTAAGCGCCCCGATATGTACGAAAAATATATATCCGAGCATCCCGAGGTTTTACTTCCCAAAAAGAGAAGAAAACCCGTCAGAATAAAAGAAAAAACAATGCCGTCTAATCCTAATAAGGAGAAGGCAGAAGAATAAATAATAGGAGGTGACCGCTTTGGACGAAAATAAGAGCCTTGAAGTTATCGAAGGTGTAGTTGAAAATATTGTCTATCAGAACGATCAGAGCGGTTACATCGTTTTGGAGGTAGATGTCGCAGGCTCGCTTGTTACTGCTGTCGGAGAACTCGGCGAGGTTTTCGAGGGCGAAAAGGTTCGCCTTTCGGGTAATTTTACCGCTCATCAAACCTATGGAACGCAGTTTCGGGCGCAGTTTTGCGAGCGAAGTCTGCCAAGCGGCGCTAACGATATTTATAGATACCTTTCGTCGGGAGTTATCCGCGGCGTCGGCGATAAAACCGCCTCTGCAATCGTTGCGCAGTTTGGCGACGAAACCTTAGAAATAATCGAAAAGGAACCCGAAAGGCTAAAAGCCGTTCGGGGAATTTCTCTATCTAAGGCTGAGCAAATAGGCCGTGATTTTAAAAGAATTTTCGGCGCAAGGAGTGTTTTAAAGGAGCTTTCCGAATTATCAATCGGCGCAGGTGAGAGCATAAGAACATATAAAAAGTTCGGGCTTAGAGCCGCCGAGGTCGTAAAGCAAGACCCATACGTGCTCTGCGGCGAGGATATCGGAATGGAGTTTGAAAGAGCAGATTCTCTTGCGCTCTCTTTAGGGTTTAAGGTGGACGACAGCTGCCGCCTTAGAGCAGGTCTTTTGTATGTTATCCGTCACAACTGCAAAAACGGACATACATATCTCCCAAAGCATAAGCTCCTTTCCATAACTGCGGCATTTTTGGGCGCAGAGGACGCCGATTTTGATAGCGAAATTGACTACCTTTGCCAAAGTAATATGCTCATTGAGGAGGAAATTGAGGGCAAAATTTGCATTTTTCTGCCCATTTATTATATTAGCGAAAGCTATATTGCAAACAAAATAACAAACCTCTTGCAAGAGGAAACTGCCGTCCCCGATAATATTGAAGAGCTTATCGAGAGGGAAGAAAAGCTGCTTAGAATTTCCTATGCAAGACTTCAGAAAACTGCTATAAAAACCGCCCTTACACAGAATGTGTTTATTCTGACGGGCGGTCCGGGTACGGGTAAAACCACTGCTCTAAACGGTATAATCTCACTCTTTGAAAAACAAAATATGCGAGTTCTATTAGCCGCTCCAACCGGAAGAGCTTCGGCTCGGATGAGTGAGGTAACGGGCAGGGAAGCCAAGACCCTGCACAGACTTTTAGAGGTCGCATATAGTGATAATGAAATGCCTCGTTTTCAGAGAAACGAGGAGAATCCACTTAAAGCCGACGTTATAATTGTCGATGAGATTTCTATGGTTGACGTCCTTTTGTTCGCATCGCTCCTTAGGGCTATGCCCAAGGGCTGCCGCATTATTATGGTAGGCGACAGCGATCAGCTTCCATCGGTCGGAGCAGGCCGAGTTTTAAAGGATTTATCGACCGACGAATTTGTGCCCATTGTGCGTCTTACCGAGGTATTTCGTCAGGCGGCGCAGAGTATGATTGTAAATAATGCTCACCTTATTGTTAAGGGCGAAAATCCCGAATTGCATAACAAAGAAAACGACTTTTTCTTTCTGCCGAGAGAAACCGCCGAACAAACCGCCGACACAGTCGTTGACCTTATAAGCCGCCGCCTTCCCAAAGCCTATGGCGTCAACCCTATGCTTGACGTTCAGGTGCTCTGCCCAGGCAGACGAGGGGAACTCGGAACAGCCAATTTAAACCTGCGTCTTCAGGCAGTTTTAAATCCGCCCGCTTCCGACAAGGGTGAGGTGCGCTTTGCAGGAGTAACCTTCCGCCGTGGCGACAGAGTTATGCAGGTAAAAAATAATTATGATATTATGTGGGTGCGCGAGAGCGGTGATAACGGGCTCGGAGTTTATAATGGTGACATCGGTATCATCATCGGTGTCGACCGAGGCTCCAGCACCCTTAGAATAAGATTTGACGACCGCGAGGTCGACTATCCATTTGATTTACTTTCCGAGCTTGAGCATGCCTATGCCATAACCGTTCACAAAAGTCAGGGAAGCGAATATAAAATGGTAATTTTGCCGCTGTTTAAGTTTTTTGATAAGCTTTATTATCGAAATTTACTCTACACCGCCGTTACAAGAGCAAAAGAGCTTCTTGTCTTAACAGGTGAGGAAGCGGCCATAATAAAGATGGTTCAGAATAACAGAAAGATAGAAAGATACACCGCCCTTGCGCCTATGCTAAGAGCGGGAATTAGTGAATATGAACAACTTGGATTTTAATCCGATGTCATTCGTCTACCCTCAAAGGTGTGCACAATGCTCGGATTTTTGCAGCGACGCACTGTGCGAAAAGTGTTTAAAGAAATTAAAAAGTTTGACGTCATATACCTGTATAAAATGCGGCAAACCGCTCGGCCAGTGCGTTTGCAAGGACATTAACGCAGAGTTTGAGAGATGCGTTTCGGCATTCGGGTTTGAAGAGCCGTGCGTTGCCGCGCTTATCTATAAGCTTAAGTCAAAAGGCACAAAAATCAATGCCGACTTTTTGGGAAAGGCTATTTCTGAAAGGATACAAAAAGACTACGGTGAAATAGCCTTTGACTATGTAACCTACGTGCCCGTAACTCGCCGCCAATACAATAAAAACGGCTTTGATCATGCCGAAATTATTGCAAAGGTAATTTCAGATGAGCTTTCCATTGAGCTTCTTAAATCTCCGATTCATAAAAGAGGCGGCATAAAACAAAAATATCTCAATGTAGAAAAACGAAGAAAAAACGCGCCAAAAATGTTTCGCATTAAAAGAAAAACTAAGCTTTCGGGCAGAATTTTGCTTGTTGACGACGTTACGACAACAGGAAATACCTTCTCGGTTTGTGCGAAACTCCTAAAGGATGCGGGAGCGAGCGAAATTTACTGTGCGAGCGTCGCAACTTCGCTAAAAAACTGATTGAATTTTTGGGAAAATTATAGTAAAATATAGGTAGAAAAAGAAAGGAAGTAATAGTATGCCTCTTGATATAGGAATTGACCTCGGAACAGCAACTGTTCAGGTTTACATCGGCGGTGAAATTGTTATAAGCGAGCCCTCGGTTATCGCCCTTAACACAAAAACCGGAAATGTTGTTGCGGTCGGCAGCGAAGCTCAGACCATGATAGGCAGAACCCCCTCGCACATAGTGGCAACAAGACCGCTTGAAAAGGGTGTTATTGCCGAGATTAAAAGCTGTCAGAAAATGATAAGATATTTCGTTGAGAAATCCTGCAAGAACAGAATTCTCCGTCCGAGAGTTGCTATCTGCATTCCCTCTGAGGTCACCGAGGTTGAGCGTCAGGCGGTTGTTGAGGCTGCTGATGCCGCAGGTGCAAAAAGTGTTGTAACTATTGAAGAGCCTATGGCTGCCGCCATTGGAGCGGGTCTTGATGTTCTTCGCCCGGGTGGAAATATGATTTTAGATATCGGCGGCGGAACTGCCGATATCGCTGTTATCACTCTTGGCGGAATTGCCGAATCTGTTTCGCTTAAAATTGCGGGCAACACCTTTGACGAAACCATCGTAAAGGCAATCCGTCAAAACTATAACCTCATTATCGGAACTCGAATGGCGGAAAGAGTTAAAATTGCTCTTTCTGATGCTATCGAGAGCGGCGAAAAAATTATTGTTAAGGGTAAAAATGCCCTGACAGGTCTTCCCGAAATGATTGAGGTTGACGCAAAAGAGGTAAGAGGCTATTTTGATGATAACTTTAAAACCATTGTCGACGCTCTTATCGCAACGCTTGATAAAACTCCTCCTGAACTTGTCGCTGATATTTCTGAGCAGGGGATTTATTTAACGGGCGGCGGAGCTCTTATTTACGGCCTTGCTCAGCTCATTGAGGAAAGAACCGGCATAAAGACGGTTTATCCAGCTCAGCCTGACAAGTGCGTAGTTATCGGAGCGGGAAAGGCGTTTGAATATTTGGGCGAATTGCAGGATGGACTCGTGTCAGAACGCCGTATTTAAGCTGTTTTTAGCGGTATAATCGGCTTGTCAATCTGCATTTTCAACAAAAACGGAACCCCAAAATTGTATATAATGACGAAAATAAAAAAATGTGTGTCATTTTATTTACAAAATCGTGTAAATATGGTATTCTATTGTAAAGTGGTATGGAAGGCATTGGGTGAACTATACCCAAATGCTGTTTTTCCCATTTTAAATAAATGTAAAGTACGTAAATTTACATAAAGAAAGGAAAGATTTAAATGAAACTTTCTAAGAAGTTAATTGCCGCTCTGGTAACAATGGCGATGGTCATTGCACAGGTCAGTGTGCTCCCCTTTGCTGAAACCGGCGCTGCAAATCCGTACGTAACAGACCATGACGACGGTGCTTACTATTTCTGGCGTGTTCCTAACACCAAGTCAGATGGCACCGAGCTTCCTAAGAACTCTGCTGGCAGAACCTATGGTCCCGCCTCTTCTTTTGGTATTTCCGGATTCAGTGCTTCTATTGGTATGAATCCTGAAACTCTTGAGTACACAAGCTCAAGTTCGGGTGCTGTTTTCATCGAGGATTTTGACGGTGAAAAGATGGCTGAAATAGATATGAAAGAAGACGCTCAGGGCTGTTATACCTTTACCCTCGGCTCCAAGGCTATTTACAATGGTGCTAAATATTATCCCGATAAGGGTCTTCCTGAGGGTGTGGATAACCAGCTCAATGGTTTTGCTATACGCTTTAAGACCACCGGTGAGGGCGCTTCCTCCTTCGAGATTCGTGTTTCTGAAGGTCCTATCTACGGTATGATGAGAAACCTTAAAGAGTACGTTTTCATCGATGCTAAAACCAATGAAAGAAGCATCATCCATTACGGTAACCCCGAAACCGGTAAAGGATATTCCTACTTCCTTAAGGGCGAGATGGATGGATGGATTATCGTTCCTTTCGAGGCCGCATTTAAAGCTGGTGGCTATACAGAAGCAAAGAAAGCAGAAATCGCTGAATGGTTTAAAACCAGCTGGACTGGTATGACCATCTATACTCACGGTCTTAACTGCTCCAACCACTCTGCTTCCTGGTCTAACTGGAACAACAGAAAGCTTTATCTCGGTGACTGCATGCTTCTTACCGATATTGAGAAGTTTATAGATGCTCGTGCTGCAGCTCCTGCTCCTGAGCTTGAGATTAAGTATGACGACTCTATTAAGGTAAAGAAAGAGCGTGGCGTTGTTTACTCCATCGCTGCAAAGGATGCCCCCGAAACCATCCTTGCAACAAACGAGACCGGTGAATTTACCGGACTTAAAGAAACAACCGAGTATATCGTTTCTGCTGCTTGGAAGGATAATCATAATTCCTACAAGAGCTACAGAACTTATATGACCGACCTTGCAAATCCTCCGCTCGATACTCCTGTACTCATTGAAGATTCTCTCCAGGCAAGAGGCTTTAAGGTAGAAGCAATCCCCGGACTTGAGTACACTATTCTTGATTCAGGTATCTGGAATGAGGATGGTATCTTTGACGAGCTCGATCCCGGAACCGAGTACATCATTTTTGCAAGAAACAAGAAAACTCAGGAAAAAACCGGTCAATTAAAGGTTACTACACCTCTCCTCGAGAATCCCTTTGATAGAGGTGATGGTTCCTCAATATTGTTTGAGGTTCCCAAAGAGGGAGATACATATAAGAATGGTAACATCAGCTCCGACACCTTCGAAAAGGATGAGAATGGTTGCGTTCCCATTGTTGAAAGCTATGGCGACAGACTAATTCAGCTCACTCCTAAGGATACCACAAGCGGCAAGCAGAACGTAGTTATCCACAGCGGTAAAGCTGCTTGGCAGCAGGACACTGGTGTTCCCTATTCAATTTGGCTCAAAAATTTCTGGGGCTATGCTATCAGACTTAAGGTAGACGCAGGACCTGAGGATATGTATTTCTATCTCAGAATGATGTTTGAGGATGCATATGTATACGGTGACGGTAAGGTATATTACACTATTGACAAGGCAACAGGAACCTGGCAGAAATGCGTTAAGAATGGCCAGTGGTACATTCAGGACTTTGATGGTTGGGTTGTTCTTCCCTTTAATAGCTTGAGCGCAACATTAACACCTACCCACATGCAGAAGAACTTTAAGAACTTCCAGTTCTATCTTAATGGCGGTGCATCGCACACCGGTACAGTTGACTGGGGAGAGGTACCTGCTAAGATCTATCTTGGTGATGCTGTCATCATCGAAGATATGGAGAAGTTCATCGAAACCTATGCTCCTAACACAGAAGAACCCTTCTTCCCCGCACCTAGAAATAAGGTAACTGATCCTTCTATCCCTGCAATTATGGCAAATGACTGCAGCGGTAATATCATCGGCGATGGTCTTATCTCCATGCAAAAGGTAAGAGCAAATGTTGTTAATATTAAGAAGCCCAACGAGAAGAGTGAAGCTCTCCACCTCTCAATTGCTTACGGTAGCTCCAATATTGTTATTACAGACGACGCATTCAACTACGATGTTATTCCTCCCGAGATTTCCAAAAGAACCAGTGACTCCACCGGTTTTGCATTCTACCTCGAGGTTCCCGAAACCAACAAGGGAAGAATGAATTTCGGAGTTGACGTTGTTGATGACGGTAACGAGCATCACACCTTTGGTTCCACCTTCGATTACTTCACCATTTCAAACGGTGTTGTAACTCAGAAATTCGGCACACCCGAATTCAAACCCGGATTTAAGGGATACGTAATGCTTCCCTTCCTGAACTTTGACTACCTGTCCACTATTTCTGAAAACGTTGACGGTATGATCAACTCTCCTCAGACAATCAGTAGCATCGGATTCTCCTTTGACGCTGATACTTATCCTAACATTGCTCAGCAGGTTATCATTATTGATGACATTATGCTCTACCAGTCGTTTGATGAGTTCACATCAGCTATCGTTAAGATTCAGGGTGGCAAAGATAACACCGTTGTTGTTGACGAGAAGACCTTCCAGATCGATTTAAATCCCGAATTCCCCAGAGTTATGGCTAATGACTGCACTGGTATCGAAGAGGAAGACGGTATTTACGCTATCGACGGTCTCTACCTTACTCTTATTGACAGAGTAGGCGTTAACGATTCTTATGTTGATGTTACAATCGGTAAGGATATTACTTCTGTAATGTTCGAAAACCACGCAACCTTAGAAGAGCTTTCCGATGAGGATGTTGCAGCTCTCCAGGCTTCAACAGGTATCTCCTTCGATATCTCCGTTCCTGAGGATGCTCTCATGACAGTTGGTACCGACTTAGAAATCTCTGAGGCGGATTCTGAAATCTTCCTCTATGATCCTAACAAGTTCTATTACACTGTTGAGGATGGCGAGGTTTACAAGGTATACGGTTACTTAGAGTTCGAGCCCGGCTTTAACGGAACAGTTATCGTTCCCTTTGAAAACTTTGCTTTCGATGAAGAATACTCTGAGTTCTGGGATGGAATGCTCACCTTCTTCGAGGATATCGATTACTTCGGCTTCTATTTCAGTACTGATTATTACGCTTCTATCGAAGATACAACAGTAAGCATCGATAACATTGCCTTCTATGAGGAAAAATATGAGTACATTAACGCTATCTGGGAAAAACAGACAGGCAAAGGTACCATCAATCCTAAGTTAAAGGCAGCAGGTCCTGAGATTCAGGTTGTAAACACTGTTAGCCCCAAAACCGGCGATGCAACTCCTTTCGTAGCAGTTGCAGGTCTCCTCGCTGTTTCTGCAGCAGCCGTTGCATTAACAAGAAAAAAGAAGGAAGACTAATTTTCTAAGCTAAAAAACGGCGCCAATCGGCGCCGTTTTTATTTTTGTGTTTTGCTTGTATTTGTCGACAAAATATGATAAAATACTAAAAGACACTATTAAAAGGAGGCATCGATATGTTTGGCTCAATAAAATTAAAAGCAAATGCTAAAATAAATTTTTGTCTTGATATTATCGGTGTCCGTGATGATGGCTATCATCTTATTGAAAGCGTTATGCAGAGTGTTGACCTTTGTGATAAGGTTTCCATTAGTAAAACCCGTGGAGATTCAGTTGAATTAGCTTGCGATGGCATCGAAATTGCAAGCGAAAAAAATACTGCTTATAAGGCAGCAGTGGCCTTCTTAGAGAAAGCAGGCATCCAGGATGCTGGAGTTAAAATAAAGATTAAAAAGAACATTCCTGAAAGGGCAGGTATGGGAGGAGCAAGTGCCGATGCCGCTGCTGTTTTAGTTGGATTAAACCGCCTTTTTAAAACCAATTTTTCTGAGCAAAAGCTCTGTGAGATTGGCGCTAAAATCGGCGCCGACGTTCCGTTCTGCATTATGGGCGGCACAATGCTTGTGCGTGGTATAGGCGAGATTTTAACTCAGCTTGATAACTGTGCCGATTGTTATATAGTTATTGTAAAAGGAAATGAAGGCGTTTCCACAAAAGAGGCATACGAAGCTATTGATAGCGCTGAAAATCTCCCCGCTGTGAATATCGAAAAGGTTATTTCGGCTATTACAAAGGGTGATTTCGAGGTCTTAAGCGGTAAGCTCGTCAATGTTTTCGAGCAGTGCACCGATATTAAAGAGGTTAAAGAAATTGTTGAAAAACTCAGAGGCTATGGCGCTATTGAGGCCGCTATGACGGGTAGCGGCAGCGCAGTTTTCGGAATTTTCACTGATAAAACGAAGGCAAAAAAATGTGTTGATACTATGAAAAAGGAGTATGCATTCGCCTGCCTTTCGAGACCTGCGATAAACGGGGTTGACTAAAATGCCTATTCTCTCTAAAAAATTAAAAAAGTGAGAGGATAGGTATTGACTTTTGAGTGAAAAATCAGTATAATAATTTATGCTGCTTTAAATGGGCCATTAGCTCAGTTGGTTAGAGCAACCGGCTCATAACCGGTTGGTCCGGGGTTCGAGTCCCTGATGGCCCACCATTTGTTTTTTAACCGAATATTTAGGGGTATGATGTAATGGTAACATGCCGGTCTCCAAAACCGTTCTTGAGGGTTCGAGTCCTTCTACCCCTGCCAAACAGAAACAGGCACCCTTTGGGTGCTTGTTTTTTGTTTAGATAAGATGCTATGAAAGAAGGGCGAGAAACGAGCTCCAAGAAACGCGAGAGAAGCGAGCGGAGATTGGGAGAAAGCTCCGGTGGAGCTTTCGTCAAGCGAGAAGAGAGTCCTTCTACCTCTGCCAACGAAAAGAGCACACCATAAGGTGTGCTCTTTTTGTTAGATAGAGAAAGGGGACTCGAACCCGAGAGGGTCTGAGCGCCCGGAAAACGATTTAGGGAATCGTTTTCAGCTCAGAGGGCGAGGAGCCCACTCCGAGCCAATAGGCAGTCCGTGACTGCCGACGAGTCCTTTCACCTACACGACAAGTCCTTCCACCCCATCAAGCTAAAAATTACACCATACGGTGTGATTTTTCTTACTTTCAGCTTAATTTTCTAAATATAACAATTCTGTAAAAATCTGTGTTAAAATAATATCTTAATATTGTTTTTATTGGAACTGCGTGGTATAATAAAAATGAATTTTTGTAAAGGTAGAATGATATGAAAAAGATTGACGCAACAGTTAAAAAAGAAACGACCTATATCTTTGCAGTTACGGTTATATTCAGTATCCTTATGCAGTCGGTGTTCCTTATTATCGGAAAATGGGACTACACCGTTTTACTCGGAAACCTGCTTGGAATAACTGCGGCTGTCGGCAACTTTTTTGTTATGGGCATAAATATCCAGAGCGCTCTCGAAAGGGAAGAAAAAGAGGCTAAAAACTTAATTAAGCTTTCTCAGACTCTCCGTATGCTCGCTTTGTTTGTTATTGCTATGATAGGCTATTTAGCTGCTGTGTTTAATATCGTGGCGGTCATTATTCCTTACCTTTTCCCGAGATTTGCCATTGCTTTAAGACCGCTTTTTATTAAAGAGAGGTGAAATGCTTGAATAAAGAAAAACTAAAATTCCGAATTGTTGATTGGCTCTATATCGCAATGATAATTCTGCCTCTTTTATTCGGAATAGTACTTCAGGTGCTGACCAAGCCTGCATCAGAGGGAATCTCAATTAGCGGCGCAAGGATATTTTTTAAGATTCCTCTGCCGATTCAGGACTTTCTTATCACAGAGTCGCAGATAAACTCGGCGCTTGTAATGATAGTCGTTCTTGGAATATGCCTTTACCTTACCCACGGACTGAGCGCCCACATTAAGCTCAAAAGACAGCATTTTGCCGAGATGATTGTAGAGATGGTAGATTCCCTTGTAAATGAAAATATGGGAGCTTATTTTAAAGGCTTCGCTCCTTTTATAATCGCAATGTTGGGGCTTTCAGCTATCTCAAGCCTTATAACCCTTTTGGGACTATATCCGCCAACCTCGGATATCAATATCGTAGGCGGATGGGCAATTCTTGTATTCTTTTTGATAACTTTCTATAAGTTTAAGTGCGGCCCTATAAATTATATGAAGAGCTTTACTCAGCCTGTCGCACTTTTAACTCCCATAAACCTCATAAGCGAGGTCGCAACCCCCGTTTCAATGGCATTCCGTCATTACGGAAACGTGCTTTCAGGCTCGGTTATCGCAGTTCTCGTCTCAACCGGTCTTTCGGGAGTTTCCAAAATGGTTTTCGGCTCTCTTCCGGGAACCCTTTCGGATATCCCGCTGTTTCAGATAGGTATTCCTGCTGTGCTGTCGATTTATTTTGATGTTTTCAGCGGCTGCCTGCAAGCCTTCATCTTCGCAATGCTTACTATGATGTACGTTTCAGGAGCATTTATGCAGGATGAATATGAAAAAAGAAAAGCCGCAAGAGCGGCCAAAAATAAAAATAAATAATATATTTGGAGGAAAATAAAATGGAAATCGCAATTGGTATCATCTTAGGTTGTTGTGCACTCGGAGCAGGCGTTGCAATGATAGCAGGTGTAGGCCCCGGTATTGGAGAAGGTAACGCTGTTACAAGCGCTTGTGAAGCTATCGCTCGCCAGCCTGAAAGCAAAAGCTCTGTTACAACTACAATGCTCATGGGATGCGCTATCGCAGAAACAACCGGTCTTTATGCCCTTGTTATCGCAATTCTGCTCATCTTTGTTGCTCCCAACCTTCTCGTTGACATTTTAGTTAATACAATGGGTTCCCTTTAATCCGTCTAATCGGATAGGAGTGTAAGTTATGCAAAATTTGGATGTTATTTCGGTCAACTTGTGGCAGATGCTGGCATCTTTAATAAACCTTGTTTTACTTTTTCTGATTGTTAAAAAGTTTCTTTATAAGCCCGTTAAGAAAATGCTTTCAGAGCGTCAGAGCGCTATCGAGAAGGATTACGATGACGCAAGGACTGCAAAGGAGCAAGCAATTTTAGAAAAAGAAGCATACGAAAGTCAAATCAAAAATGCAAAAGACGAGGCGGATTCTATTATAAAATCCGCAACCGAGGATGCAAAGGCTCGCAGTGAGGAAATTATAAGCGAGGCAAAAATGCGTGCTGATATGATTGTGAATGCCGCAAAAACTGATGCCGAGCTTGAAATGAAAAAGGCTGAAAGCCATATCAAAGAGGAAATTGTTGAGGTTTCTTCGCTTCTTGCCCAAAAGTTGCTTCGCCGCGAGATCTCTCGGGAGGATCACCGCGAGCTTATCGACTCTTTTATTGAAAGCGTAGGTAACGAAGATGAAGCAGACGTATAGAGAGTATGCCGAGGCTTTGTTTATGCTGGCTTTAGAAGAAAATAGATGCGATGAAATTTCCTTGGCGCTTACTCAAATTGAAGCTGCTATAATAGAAAATCCGCAGTATCTTGACCTTCTTGATTCGCCTGCAAT
>JAZRHT010000167.1:0-2296 GCA_045644905.1 Oscillospiraceae bacterium | reverse complement strand
AAATCCTCTGCGATTATGGGAAGGTCGCCAAGCTCTTTTTTAATGGCATTGAAAAGCTGCATACGAGGACCCTCGCGCCACACACCTTCTTTTGCAGTTGTGTTTCCAAAGGGAATGCAATAATAACCCGCAAAGCCTCTGAAATGGTCAATTCGCACGACATCGTAAATGGAAAATGCGGCTTTCAGGCGAGAAGTCCACCAAGAATATCCGTCCTCTTTCATATAGTCCCAATCATAAATGGGGTTGCCCCATAATTGACCGTCCTCTGAAAAGGCATCGGGCGGACAGCCTGCGACCTCGATGGGACAAAAATCCTCATCGAGTTTAAACTGCAAAGGGTTTGACCACATGTCTGCGCCGTCGCGCGCGACGTAAATAGGCACGTCACCGATTATGTAGATGCCGTTTTGGTTGGCGTAGATTTTAAGAGCATCCCACTGCTTAAAGAAGAAATACTGGAGCATCTTATAATATTCAATTCGCTCACGGCATTTAGAGCTCCACGAAACAACCGCCTCGGGCTTTCTCTTAGCGATATCCTCCTGCCAATCATAGAAGGTCGCACCATTGTGGGCATCCTTGACCGCCATAAAGAGAGCAAAATCATCAAGCCAATGAGCGTTTTTTCTGCAAAAGGACACAAAATCCGACGGGATTTTCTCGCCGAAATTTTTAAAAAGCTTATTAAAAAGCTCGTTTCTCTTAACGTAAAGGGCACCGAAATCAACTCTATCCTCACGCTCGCCCCAAGAAATGTCTATGTAATCCTCTTTATTAAGGTAGCCTTCTTTGCAGAGAATATCAAGGTCAATAAAATAGGGGTTGCCTGCAAAGGTGGAAAAGCTCTGATAGGGAGAATCGCCAAAGCCTGTCGGGCAAACGGGCAAAATCTGCCAGTACCTCTGCCCCGCCGCTTTTAATTTATCTATAAATTTATAGGCTTCTTTTCCCATTGTTCCTATTCCGAAGCCTCCGGGCAGTGAGGAAATGTGCATAAGCACGCCCGATGCTCTCTTATCTAATAAACCCATTGTTTTACCTCTTTTTTTCGTGCTGTTTTATATTATACAATAACTTTTTAGAAAAGACAATATTTGAGTTTTATATAACAAAAAACGACTCGCATAAGCGATTCGTTTTTTTCATTAAAGCAATAATTATCTCTGAACTCTTCCCGAGCCGTCGCCGCCTGCGAGCTTTTCAACCTCAGAAACGCTTACTCGGTTATAGTCGCCCTCAACGCTGTGTTTAAGCGCTGATGCAGCAACTGCAAACTCAATAGCATCCTTTGAAGATTTGCCCGAAAGAAGTGAATAGATAAGTCCGCCGCCGAAGCTATCGCCACCGCCAACACGGTCTACGATATGGAGATGGTATGACTTCGAGAAATAATAATCCTCACCATCATAGAGCATACCTGCCCAATCGTTATCACTTGCGGAAATCGAGGTGCGAAGAGTTATTGCGACCTTCTCAAAGCCGAATTTATCGGCAAGTTGTTTTGCAACGCTCTTATAACCATCGTGATTTAATTTACCGCCATAGATATCGGTGCCTTCAGCCTCTATACCGAAAACATCCTTTGCATCCTCTTCGTTAGAAATGCAAACATCAACATACTGGCAAAGCTCGGTCATAGCGGCTCTTGCCTGCTGCCTTGTCCAGAGCTTGCCTCTGTAATTTAAGTCGCAAGAAATCTTAACGCCTTTTTTCTTTGCGGCAATACAAGCCTCTTTACAAATCTCAACAACATTTTCGCCAAGAGCGGGAGTGATACCGGTAAAGTGGAACCAATCAGCGCCCTCAAAGATACTATCCCAATCAAAGTCAGCGGCAGTAGCCTGCTGAATAGCCGAATAAGCACGGTCATAGATACAAACCGAACCTCTCTGCGATGCACCTTTCTCAAGGAAGTATATACCTACTCTATCGCCGCCTCTAACGATTTTAGAGGTGTCAACACCGAAATAGCGAAGACTATCAACAGCGGCTTGACCGATAGCGTGTTTAGGAAGCTTGGTTACATAAACGCTATCAAAACCGTAGTTAGCGAGGGAAACAGCAACATTTGCTTCACCGCCGCCAAAGGTGGCTTGCATCTGGTCGTTTTGGAAAAAACGGTAATAGCCGTTAGGGGCTAATCTTAACATAATTTCGCCGAAAGTTACAACTCTTTTCATTATTTTCTAATCTCCTTTAAGAGCGCTACTGCTTCTTCAACGAGCGCGCGGATTTTGTCAAACTCACCGTTTGTAATCATATCGCCGGGAACCATCCAGCTACCGCCGCAAGC
>JAZRHT010000166.1:0-39820 GCA_045644905.1 Oscillospiraceae bacterium | reverse complement strand
CGGGCATTAGTGCAACCGTCGAGGATACCGACCGAATTGGAATAATAGGCAGAAATGGAACGGGTAAAACCACGCTCCTTAATATTTTGTGCGCCAATTTGCCATTTGACGATGGAAATCTCAATTTTTCAAGAAAAACCTCTATCGGATACTTGCGTCAGAATAGCGGTTTAGAGAGCGACAGTACCATCTATGAAGAAATGCGAAAAATTTTCTCCGATCTCATTGAGATGAGCGAGGAAATAAAACACCTTGAAAAACAGATATCATCACTTTCTCAAAATGAAAATGATGCAGAATACAAGCGTATTATGGAAAAATATGCCTCTCTTTCAACACTTTTTGAGCAGAGAGACGGATATAACATTGATGTAAAGATAAAAACAGTCCTAAATGGTATGGGATTTATGGATAAAGACCTCGATACCGTTATAAATACCCTTAGTGGCGGCGAAAGAACGAGACTTTCTCTGTCAAGGCTTTTGCTTTTACAGCCGAAACTGCTTGTACTTGACGAGCCTACCAACCACCTGGACTTCGAAACTCTCTGCTGGCTTGAGGACTATCTTAAAGACTACAAGGGTGCTGTTATTACAGTTTCGCACGACAGATTCTTTTTAGATAAGCTTGCAACGACTATTTGGGAAATTGAAGACGAGGGCCTGAAAACTTATAAAGGTAATTATAGTAAGTTTTTACTTCTTAAAGAAGAAGCACAAGCTCGTCAACTTAAAGAATACGAAATTCAGCAAAAGAAAATTGCCGATATGGAGGATTACGTTGCTAAAAATCTTGTCAGAGCTTCAACCTCTAAGAGTGCTAAGAGCAGAATAAATGCGCTTGAGAGAATGGAAATAATTGACAAGCCCAAAACCTTTACAAAAAAAATGCCCATAAAATTCGAGTATGATTTCGAGCCAAACTTTGAGGTACTTAAATTAAATGAATATCCAATCACAGTTGGCTTGGGAGAAGACAAAGTCACTCTTTGCGACGATGTTTCATTCACTCTCGAAAGAGGAGATAAGCTTGCAATAACCGGTGCAAACGGAACCGGTAAGACAACTCTTTTGCGCGCAATCAAAAATTACCCCTCGCTTAGTAGTAAAATAAGATGGGGCGGTAATGTAAAAATTGGATATTATGACCAGCATTTAGAGGTTTTAAATCCTGAAAACACTGTTTTAGAAGAGCTATGGAATAGATTTCCTGGTAGAGATCCGCTTAGCATTCGCACAACCTTGGGTAGAGCGCTTTTCAGCGGTGAAAGTATTGAGAAAAAGGTTTCCGACCTAAGCGGCGGTGAAAAGGCAAGACTCAGCCTTGCAATCTTAATGGAAATGCGTCCGAACGTGCTAATTATGGACGAGCCTACCAACCACCTTGACCTTATGGTGCGCGAAATGCTTGAAAAGGCACTTGCTGAATATGAAGGAACACTGATTTTAGTTTCGCACGATAGATATTTCCTTGAAAAAATCCCTAATAAAATATTAAACCTTAAAAACGGAAAGGCTCAGTTATTTAAGTGCGGCTATGTGGAATTTACCTCATATCTTGAAAATGAGAAGTTTTTGGAAACTCAGAATATTCAGAGGGAAAAGAAGGAGAAATCCGAGGCAAATACAGGGCATAAGAGCCGCGAACAAAGAAAACAAGAGGCTGAAAAAAGAAACGGGCTCTCAAGACTTGAAAAAGAGGTTGCGAATCTCGAAAACCGCATTGTAGAGGTACAGAATGAGCTTTCTGACCCTGATGTATATGCTGATTTCAAGCGCTCATCGGAGCTTTGTGATGAACTCGAAGAACTTAAAGTGCAGCACGAAGAAGCTCTTGAAAGATGGCTTGTTCTCAGCGATGAGTAGGTTGATTTTTAATTCAAAATAAGTTATAATATTTTGAAAATGTTTTAAGGAGTAAAATTTAATGGATGATAATTTTAATATAGATACGATGGATTCCTTTGTGATTCCTGCACTTGCATTGCGAGGAATATCGCTTTTTCCAAGTACTATTCTCAATTTTGAAGTTGTTCGCCCTAAATCTGTTGCGGCGGTAAACTATGCGCTTAAAAATCAAAAAGATATTTTTCTTGTAACCCAAAAGGACATTCTTGTAGAAGAGCCTGATGAAAAAGACCTCTACAAAGTCGGCGTTGTTGCAAGCGTTAAGCAGGTTATTCGAGGAAACAATAACATAATGCGTGTAATTGTTGAGGGAAAATATCGCGCTAAAATGCTCTCACTCTCTACAAACGAGGAATATCTCAAGGCAGAGATTGTTGATTTCCCCATAAGAAAAAGAACCGTTTCGGTGTCAATTCTTCAGGAAGCGTTAATTCGCAAATTAAAGGATTCCTTTGATACATATCTTTCGCTCTCGCAGCAGATGCCGCGCGAAATTGTTATGCGAATTTTTAATGAGGAGGATCCTCTTAAGCTTTCCGAGCTTTTTGCAGGGAATATCGCGCTTCCTACAGAGGATAAGCAGAGAGTTTTAGAGCTTTCAGATGTTACTAAACGCCTTGAATTTCTTGTTCGCTCGATAGAACATGAAAACGAGATTCTCTCAATAGAACACGAAATCAACGAGCAGGTCCAAGAAAATATGGACCGAAACCAGCGTGAATATTATTTAAGAGAACAGCTTAAGGTTATTGCTGATGAGCTTGGAACAGGGGATGACCCCGCGACTGAGGCAGAAGGTTATAGATTTAAAATTGAAGAGCTTGATATTTCAAAAGAATCTAAGGACAAGCTCTTTAAAGAGGTTAATAAGCTTGCTAAAATGCCTTCAAATTCGCACGAGGCCAGCGTTTTAAGAGGATACCTCGATACTTGCTTGTCACTCCCTTGGAATGAATCTACAACCGATAAAATCGATATAGAAAAAGCGAGAAAACTTCTCGACAGTGAGCATTTTGGATTAGATGATGTTAAGGAACGCATTCTGGAATTTATGGCAGTCAGAAAGCTTGCTCCTGACGTTAAGGGGCAAATTATCTGCTTAGTAGGACCTCCGGGTGTTGGTAAGACTTCTATTGCATCGTCACTTGCAAAAGCCATGGGCAGAAAATATGCGAGAATTTCACTCGGTGGCGTGCGTGACGAGGCGGATATTAGAGGTCACCGCAAAACCTATATCGGCTCAATGCCGGGTAGAATCATCAACGCATTTATAAATGCAGGAAGCAATAATCCGCTCATTCTTTTTGATGAAATTGACAAAATGGGCAATGATTTCAGAGGCGACCCTGCTTCTGCAATGCTTGAGGTTCTTGATAGTGAGCAAAACACCGCATTTCGTGACCATTACATTGAAATTCCTTTTGATATTAGTAATGCAATATTTGTTACTTCCGCAAACACCCTTGACACAATTCCTGCTCCTGTTCTTGATAGAATGGAGGTTATTGAGCTTTCGAGCTATACAGCGGAGGAAAAGTTCAGAATTGTAAAGGATTATTTGCTTGTAAAACAGCTTAAAAAGCACGGACTTAATAAAAATTCCTGCAGAATTACTGACAGTGCAATTCGTGACATTATCGATTTCTACACACGCGAAGCCGGCGTAAGAACTGCTGAGAGAACACTCGCAGGTGTTCTTCGAAAAGTCGCAAAGAAGCTTGTTTCCGCTAAAAGCACAAAGCGCATAATAATTGATTGCAATGACCTTGAAGAATACTTAGGCCCTCGCAAATATAAAAGGGAAGACCTTTCTAAGAATGACCTTGTCGGTGTGGTAAATGGTCTTGCCTATACAACTGTTGGTGGTGAGCTTCTTCAGATTGAGGTTGCTGTTTTAGACGGAACGGGTAAAATCGAAATTACCGGTTCGCTGGGTGACGTTATGACAGAGTCGGCTAAAACAGCACTTAGTTATGTTCGCTCAATCGCAAAATACTACGATATTCCTTCTGATTTTTACAGAACAAAGGATATTCACATCCACGCGCCAGAGGGAGCAGTTCCCAAGGATGGACCTTCTGCGGGCATAACGATAGCAACTGCGTTACTTTCAGCACTCACAAAAATGCCCGTGCGCCGCGACGTTGCTATGACGGGTGAAATAACTCTTCGTGGAAGAGTTTTGCCCATCGGTGGTCTTAAAGAAAAAACAATGGCTGCTTTTAAGGCAGGACTTACCGATGTAATTATCCCCGAGCAGAATGTGCCTGATCTCGATAAGATTGATCCTGCCGTTAAATCCAAGCTCGGATTTATTCCAGTAAATGATTTTTCGCAGGTGATTGAAAAGGCGCTCATCATAAGTAAAGTCGAGGGAGAAAACAAGAAAAATATCCCTGCAATTACAATGCCCGAAGCGAGTCATTTGGGAACCTCGGGCAACTGATTTTGGAGATTACTATGAACTTTAATCAGATTGAATTTGAAACATCATTTGGCAGACCTGACCAGTTTTTTGAGTCAGATTGTCCTGAGATTGCTTTTGTTGGAAGGTCAAATGTAGGAAAATCTTCTATGATAAATAGAGTTTTTTCGAGAAAAAACCTCGCAAGAGTAAGTTCCTCGCCGGGTAAAACTGCTACAATTAACTTCTTCAAACTTGGAAATATGCGCTTTGCTGATCTCCCGGGCTATGGTTTCGCGCGTGTTTCGAAGGAAGAAAAGGAAAAATGGGGTAAGCTTATGGAAGCTTATTTTTCTTCCGGAAGACAGATCGAGCTTGTTCTTTCACTTATGGATATGCGTCATCCACCTTCAAAGGATGACCTTGTTATGACTGATTTTCTTATTGGCGCTCAAATTCCTTTCGTTATTGTGCTAACCAAAGCGGACAAGCTCTCTAAAAAAGAAAGAGTTACTATGCGAGAGACCATTCGCAAGTCACTCGGCGATATTGATGCTACAATGATTGAATTTTCCTCCGAAACAGGTGAGGGTGCTGATGAAATCAGAGCTCTCTTTGAGGAAATCTCGGCGGATTTTTCTTAAAATCATAAAAGGGGACAACATTAGATGAAATCGTATGAAAGTTTTGCCTATTTTTATGACGATTTGACGGGTAATGTGGATTACAAGGAGCTTTCAAAGTATTTTGATATGCTTATAAAAAGGAATTCAAACGGCGGAAATCTTCTTTTAGACCTTGCTTGTGGAACCGGTAGTCTTTCATTTGAACTTGCTGAAAAAGGCTATGATGTTATTTCCGTTGATGCGAGCGAGGATATGCTCGCTGAGGCAATGAATAAGCCGCACTCATTCGGAAATCCAACCTTTTTAAATCAGTCTATGCAAGAACTTGATTTATTCGGTACTATAGACTGTGCCGTTTGCTGCCTTGATAGTATAAACCATCTTTCTTCCAAGAAAGATGTTAAAAAGGCAATAGAGCGAGTTTCCTTGTTTATGAACGAAGGCGGCGTATTTATTTTCGATGTTAACACTCTTTATAAGCATCGTGAAATTATAGGTAATAATACTTTTGTATATGACACAGATTCAGTGTATTGCGTATGGCAAAATGCATTTAACGAGCAAGATTGCTCGGTAAACATTTCTCTTGACTTCTTTGAAGCGCAAGAGGATGGCTCTTATGAAAGATATGAAGAAAATTTCAGCGAATATTTTTATGATGACGATTTCTTAATAAAAACACTTTGCGAATGCAATTTTAAACTGCTCGAAAAATATGATGATTTTAGTTTTAATCCCATAAACGATAAGACACAAAGAATTGTTTATGTTTGCAGAAAGGAAAATGAATAGATGGGAAAGCTTGTTAGGACAATTTCGGAAAACGGTGGTATTATTGCTATTGCAATAGATTCTACAGATATAGTGTCACAGATGGAGAGAACCCATAGAACCTCGGCTGTTGTAACAGCGGCACTTGGAAGACTTTTAACTGCTGCTTCTCTTATGGGAAGTATGCTTAAAGCCAAGGATGACTCTATCACTCTTAGAATAAACGGCGGCGGACCTGCCGGCTCGCTTATTGCTGTAACAGATTATGTTGGAAACGTTAGGGGATATGTTGCAGAGCCCATAGTTGAAATTCCACTTAACAAGTTTGGCAAACTCGATGTTGCCGGCGCTGTCGGAAAAGATGGTATGCTTTCGGTTGTAAAGGATATCGGACTTAAAGATCCTTACGTCGGTCAAATCCCTATCGTTTCGGGCGAAATCGCAGAGGATATAACCGCATATTATGCTACAAGCGAGCAAATTCCAACCGCTTGCGGTCTTGGTGTGCTTGTTGATACCGACCTTACTGTTATCAGCGCTGGGGGATATATCATCCAGCTTCTCCCTGGTGTTACAGACGAAGAAATTTCTCAGATTGAAAAGAATATTCAGGGGATGCCTCCCGTCAGTACTATGCTTAGAGATAATATGACTCCTGAGGATATATGCAATAGAGCATTAGAAGGTTTTAATCCTCAGATTCTTGACACTATGGATTGTAGATATAAATGTAATTGTAGCTGTGAAAGAGTTGAAAAAGCGCTTCTTTCTATGGGCGCTCAGGAAATTGAAGAAATGATCGCTGAGAATAAAACTCATAGCGTAAACTGTCATTTCTGCAATAAGGTCTATAAATTTAATGCAAATGAACTAAAAGACCTGCTTTTAAAAGCGAAAAAATAGATAAATTAGCTGCCGAATAAAAAATATCAAAAAAAATTAAAAAAATGCTTGCATTTTGGTTTTATCTGTGATATTATATTTGAGCAGCAAAAATCTGGGTGTGGCGCAGTTTGGTAGCGCGCTACCTTGGGGTGGTAGAGGCCGTGGGTTCAACTCCCGCCACTCAGACCAAGTCGTCGCGGCGGATGTAAATTCGTCGTGACGATTTTTATTTTATCAAAAAAGGAGTGTTTTTATGTTCAGCGTTAAACTTCCCGAAGGCTATGAGTCTACTCTTACTCTTCGTGAAACTCAGCGTGCCATTAAACTGACAAAGGATCTCTTTGAGCGAAATTTAGCCTCTGCGCTGAATTTAGAGAGAGTTACAGCTCCTTTAATTGTAAATAAACACAGTGGAATAAATGATGACCTTAGTGGTGTTGAGAGAAAGGTGCACTTCACAACCAAGGAATTTGATTGCGAAGCTGAGGTTGTTCAGTCACTCGCTAAATGGAAAAGACTTGCGCTTTATCGTTATGGATTTGAAAAAGGCGAGGGTCTTTACACCGATATGAGTGCCATTCGCCGTGATGATAAGGTTGATAACCTTCATTCAATTTACGTTGACCAGTGGGATTGGGAGCTTGTTATCGGAAAAGAGCAGAGAACTATTGAGTTTTTAAAGGATATCGTTCGCAGAATTGTTGATGCATTCAATAAAACTCACGATGCTGTAAAAAAAGAATATCCTAAGCTTAAACAGGAGTTTGCGAAAGACGTTCATTTTGTAACTTCTCAAGAGCTTGAAGATATGTATCCCGATTTTAATGATAAACAGAAAGAACGCGCTATTACTAAGAAATACGGCACGGTTTTCATTATGCAGATCGGTGACACTCTTAAAAGCGGCAACAAGCATGATATGAGAGCGCCCGACTATGATGACTGGTCGCTCAATGGCGATCTACTAATGTGGAGTGATCCTCTTGATACTGCGGTCGAGCTTTCTTCTATGGGAATTCGTGTTGATAGAGAAACTCTTATCTATCAGCTTGAAAAAGCAGGCTGCAACGAGCGCCTTGCTTTTGATTATCACTCAAAAATTGCCAACGATATTCTACCTCTTACAATCGGTGGAGGAATCGGTCAGTCGAGAATTTGTATGATTATGCTCGATAAGGTGCACGTTGGAGAAGTCCAGGCTTCTATTTGGCCTGAGGACATGGTTTCTGAGTGTAAAGAGCACGGGATTGAGATACTGTAAAAAAATCTTAAAATTTTTTCAAAAAAATCGAAATTTCTTATTGACAAAGTAATAAAGCGATGTTATAATGATTAGGCGCTCTTGAGAGAGCACCTAAATATGCGAGTGTGCTGGAACTGGCAGACAGGCACGTTTGAGGGGCGTGTGTCCACGACGTACGGGTTCAAGTCCCGTCACTCGCACCAAATTAACGAGTACCACATTAGTGGTGCTCGTTAATTTTTTTGCTTAGAGTAACACAAAGACCGAGCACACATTTGAATATGTGCTTATAGAATATTGTGAAATTGCCTTGACTTAGAATATTTATCAATGTAAAATAAAATCGCACTATATAGTTTCAATATGAAGTGAGTGATAGAATGAAAATTGTTGATATCCTTATTAAAAAGGTTGATTTCAAGCGCAGAAAAGTTTTTAAAATAGCATTTGGAAAGGGAAGCGATATTTCCCGTAGAATTTACATTAAAATTATTACTGATGAAGGAATTTACGGTCTTGGCGAAGCCACTCCGTCGCCACTTGTTATGGGCGAAACCATCAATGGCGCTATAGAGGCAATAGAATATATGAAGCCAAGTCTTATAGGTGCAGATCCCCTTGATATTGCTAATATTCACAAAATAATGGACAGTAAGCTTTTACATAACACGTCTGCAAAGGCGGCTATTGATATTGCCTGCTATGATATTATAGGCAAAAAAGAAGGAAAAGCTGTTCATAAGCTTCTTGGAGCCCAAAATGACACTTTGCAGACTGATATTACCATTGGAATTGATACAATTGAGGAAATGGTGAATGAGGCGGTAGAGCGTGTAAATGAAGGCTTTAGAATACTTAAAGTCAAATGTGGAATTGAGCCCGAAAAGGATATTGAGGTAATGGGCAAAATCAGAAGTGCTGTTGGCGATGATATCGATCTTAGAATTGATATAAATCAAGGTTACGATGTTAAAACAGCGCTTTATGTTCTTAACGAAATGAAGAAATATAATATAACCGAGGCAGAGCAGCCTCTGTCATATTGGGATATACATGGAATGGCTGAGCTAAATAAGGTTTCGCCCATTCCTATAATGGCAGATGAAAGTGTGCATATTCCGAGTGACGCACAGATTGTATGCGAACACAATGCTGCTAAAATTGTTAATATCAAGCTTATGAAATGTGGCGGAATTTATCCTGCCCTTCAGATTGCTGATATTGCAAAAAAATATGGAAAAACATGTCTTGTGGGTTGTTTTTCAGAGTCTAAACTTGCTATTTCGGCCGCCGCCGCAGTTGTCCTTGCAAAAGATAATATAGAATCTGCTGACTTGGATTCATTTTTCTCCTTTACAAATCCCGAGATTGGAGTAACGGGCGGATTTAATGTTGATAAAGACATTATTACGATGTCAAATGCAGCCGGATTTGGCTTTGATGAATATGAATTCTAATTTTCCGGAGGGAATACTATGGAATATGAGGTTTTAAAAGATTTACAGCCACAAGAATTTTTTAAGTGGTTTGGGGAAATATGCAAAATACCACACGGTTCATTCAATGAAAAACAAATGACCGAGTTTTTAGTTGAGTTTGCTAAAGAAAGAGATTTAAAATACGTTGTCGATGAAAAAGGCAATATATTTATGAATATTCCAGCCTCAAAAGGCTACGAAAACCAGCCTGCAATTCTCTTTCAAGCGCACACAGATATGGTTTGCGTCAAGGATGATAATGTTGAGTTTGATTTTAAAAAGGATTCTATTAAACTTAAAATTGAGGGCGACAAGCTTTACGCTCAAGGAACAACCCTTGGTGCTGACAATGGTGTTGGTGTTGCAACAATGCTTGCAATAGCAGACTCCGATGAAATTTTACATCCCGAACTTGAATTTCTTTTTACCGTTGAGGAAGAACCGGGACTTATAGGGATTCGTGCATTTGATACTAATCTTATTAAAGCGCGTCGTATGATAAATATGGATTGCGGCGATTCGCACGTGCTTGCAGTAAGTAGTCTGGGAACTCATTCGGCTAATATTAAAGGAGAATTTAAGCTCCAAAATACTAACAAAGAATACACTTCGCTGAAATTATCCATATTCGGTGGATTGGGCGGACACGCAGGCATAATGGCGCGAAAGGGCAGAGCTTGCGCAGGTTATAATATGGGTGTTTTATTATCCTGTATAGAAGAATATTTGCCTTGTCTGTGCACAATGAAAAGTAGTGGCGCGATTTCAAAGTCGTGTGATGCTATAATAGTAGTAAAATCTCAATTAGTTGAGGATGTAAAAAATAGCTTGAATGAAAAATTCAAGGGAATTCAAACAATATACGAAAGAACAGATCCCGATATTGCTTTAAGCATTGATGAGGTGGAACTTCCTCGAAAGTGCGTTTCCGAAAAAGATACTCAAAATATCGCAAATCTATTATATACTATTAAGAGTGGGCTTAATAGAGAAGATGGAATCAAAAATTCCACTACCATCACCCTAACAATCTTCGGCGCTACAAAGTTAGAAAACGGCGTATTTGAGGGAAGCTATATCGTCCGTTCGTCTAATGACACAGATAAGGAAAACCTTTACAATTACTACCAAAAAATGGCTTCTCTATTCGGCTTTACAGTTAAACACCGAGATATATATTCAGGTTGGAACGAGGCGAGGATATCTCCTTTCAGAGATAAATGCGTTTCGGTTCATAATAAACTTTTCGGCTACGAGCCTGAGTTTGAGGCTGTGCAAGGTGGAATCGAAACTGCAATTATCAAGGGAGCTATTCCCAATATGGATGCGGTTGGGTTTGCTCCCACCGCTCGCGGCGCGCACACCTCTCGTGAACATATTTTACTTCCAGAAACTCCGGATTATTGGAAATGGATGCTCGAGCTTCTTAAGGAAAAAGAATAAAATAAAAAACCTCCGCATATGCGGAGGTTTTTTATTTTACTTAGATGTTTTTGAAAACCACTTAAAAGTAAGAGGCCATACACAGCCAGCAACAGCGGTGAGAAGAAAATACCTTACTGCGTCGGCGATAAATTCGTTGGGAATTATCATGTATAGTGGCTCTTTTAGAAGCGATTTAACTGCAAGTACGGGCAGAACGCCAATAGCAAGCTTTAAAATCTGAGCCCACCAAGCCGCCTTTGTTTCGAAATGAATAAATTTTTCGTCCATTTCAAATGAAAACCAAAGTCCAAGCATACATCCAAGCATTTTATATGCGTTCTCTTTGCCGTGCAGGAGATTATTTACATCAACGTCTTTTGGGAAATTATATACTGAAACGAAAACAAGGAATGAAATTGCAAAAAGGGACATTGCCGCAAAAAAAATTCTCATTACATTTTTGTTTTCGGTTGCCTTGCGAATAACGGGATAAAGTCCAAAAACAAAAACAAGTGCAAGAGCAGATGAAACGAGAACGTCTGCAGGTGTATGTACACCCAAATACATTCTTGAAAATGGAACTAACAGACATAAAGCGATAGAAATAATCCTAATAATTTTCTGCTTATTCCATCTTGCGATACCGCCAAAAATCCCAACCGCAGACTGAGTGTGTCCACTCGGAAAGGAGAATCCTGTCGCTTCGCCACGCGCACTTTCAACTATTGTAAGGCTTTCGTCTCTGACCCAAGGACGAGGTATTCTGAAAATTAGTTTTAAAAACTGGTTTAAAATAGTACCGATAAGTCCGACTGATAAAAGATAATATCCTTCTTTTTTATTGATACACCAAAAGAACACCAAACCAATTAAAATAAAAAATGTTTCTTCGCCTAAATGCGTTATTGTGCTGAAAAAGAAATTACCAAACGGGGTGCGCAAATCTTCTAAAAAATGCAAAAATTCCATAATTACCTCCTTTTATAAGCATTATATCATATTCGAAAGAAAAATGCTATTAGTTTCGTTGCCTTTAATAAAATAATAGTTTTTAAAGAAAAATATAGACAAATGAGATTAAATGTGTTATATTATATTGATGGAAATGTCCCAAAAAATAAAATGGAGTTTTTAAAATGATACACGATACATTACAAGCAAATAACGAACCAACCCCACTTGTTTCTGTTATTATGCCTGTATATAACACTCAGGATTATTTAAGTATTTCGATTCGCTCTATATTGAATCAAACTTATCAGAATTTTGAAATAATATGCATTGATGATGGCTCGACTGATCGAAGTGCTGAGATTATTCGCAAGCTAATGTGTGAGGATTCGCGAATTAAGCTCATCCAGATTGAAAATCATGGACAGGGATATGCCCGAAACTTAGCCCTTAAAGAAGCAAAAGGCGAATACATTATGTTCATGGATGCAGATGATTTCATCGAGGATGTTACCTTTGATCTTGCTGTTACACGCGCCGAACATGAGTGTTCTGATGTTGTCCTATTTGATTGGAGATATTTTGAACCAATTGGTCAATCCAACAAATATATAAATCATAATACTTTTTTCAACAAGTTAATACTTGAGGGAGAAGAATGTAGAAGACTATTAGAAATCTCCCCAATTTTCACCGTTAATAAGTTATACAGAAAAAGGTTTCTAGATGAAAACGATATAACTTATGGCGTTGGACATATATATGAAGATAATCCTTTTTGGATTAAAGTCGCTCTTTGTGCAAACAAGGTTTCACTGATCCATTCTCCATTATACAGGGTCACAATTTCACATACATCTTCAACAAAAACAAATTACAACACTGATTTTCATTGCAAAAGCTATATTAAAGCTGTGGCAGCATGCGTTGAACTTTTGAAAAATAATCACGATAAATTAAATAGCCAAGCAAAGTATATCTTGTTATGTTATTTCATTGAAAGATTTATGTTTTACTACACAAATCGAACTCCTCGCAAGTATAAAAAACGTTTCTTAAAGGAATTCGTAAATCTTCTCTCTGAAATCAAATTTGAGGATATGCACGAAAGAAAGATGATTTCCTTCTTCCTTAAAAATAACGTATTTAAAAACAAGAAATACCCCTTGTTTGCTTTCGGCGTTAGATATCAGCAAAAAATCAAACCTCGTATTCTACATACGCTTCATCTAATGAAGAAGGCTGCAAAAAGAATTTGCAATTCGCTTTTAAAACTTAAAAACAAGTTTTTTAAATCGACTCCACAGGGAAATGGTTTGGACGAAAAAAGCCTTATTTTTTCAAACCAGGCTGTGTATAATGAAGTGATTGTTTTTGTTGGCTTTGATCATAGATATGTTGGAAATTCGAGATATCTATTTGAGGAAGTTATAAAAAATAAACCGAGTAGATGTAAACTTTTCTTTGTTACAGAAGACCCCTTGGTTCCGCTTCAGTATAGGCTTGAGCCTGAGTCAGAAAGAGCGTATAGATTTATTGCAAGAGCTAAGGTTGTTATTTTCGAATCCTGGATTCCGCTTAAATATGTTAAAAATCCGGGTTCAATATGGATTCAACTTTGGCACGGAACTCCTCTTAAGAAAATGCTTTTCGATTCAAACGAAAAAGAAATTATAACAAATAGTCCTTTTCAAAAAATTAATAAATTTACAGACATTCAGCGTTGGGATTATCTTAATATCGACAATCCTAACATCGAATCCTTCTTCAGAACATCATTTTTGCTCCCGACGAATAAAATGATTGCATTTGGATATCCGAGAGTTAAATATCTGTTGGATAAAAAAGATGACCTCGAGTACAAAACAAAACTCAAAGAATTGTATGGCATACCAACCGATAAGAAAGTGGTATTATACCTGCCTACATGGAGAGATTACAATTATCGTGCGAATGGCGATAAGTTCGATTTAGAATATCTTCTTGATCTTAAAGAGCTTAAAGAAAAACTCGGCGACGAATATCACATTATATACAAGGACCATGCTTATTTATCAAAATCAGAAAACGTTGATTTCAAAAACTATAATGGTATAGAAACTCAAGAGCTAATCTTGCTTGCTGACTTTTTGATTTCTGATTATTCTTCAGCTATATTTGATGGATTTGCGATGGATATCCCCGTTGCACTGTACTGCAACGACTTTGAAAGAAACTGTGATTCTCGAGGTGTTTATGAAGAGATGTGGAACGATATTTCGTGTTACTCACGTGACAATATAGATGATCTCGTTTCACTTATTCAAAATTATAAAATTGACGAGCAATATTATAAGATAAAGGATAAGTATTCCTATAAAAATGCTTGCGATAAATCATTTGTAGATTTTATCCTCGATTATATCCGATAATTATAAAGAATCCCCACTACTTAGTGGGGATTCTTTTTTTAAGGACATACAAAAAACAATTTTATAAGAATATACTCTAAAAAGGGGTGATTTTATGTTTTTAGAAATTCTTAATTTACTTAGTACGGTATTTCATTTTGCGCTTCATTTAACCGGTGAATCCTTTCCTAAGCCGCTATCACAAAAAGATGAAACAGAATGCTTTGAAAGAATTATGAAAGGTGATGAAGGTGCGAGAAATAAGGTTATTGAGCACAATTTAAGACTTGTTGCACACGTGGTAAAAAAATACCATGCCGATGGCATTGATCAAGATGACCTAATTTCAATCGGTACAATTGGACTTATTAAGGCAGTGGCGGGGTATAGTCCTAAAAAAGAAACTAAATTTGCAACTTATGCTTCGAGATGCATTGAAAATGAAATATTAATGTATTTTAGAAGTCTAAAAAAGACAAATCAAGATATATACATAAGCGAGCCAATTGACACGGATTCGGAGGGGAATTCACTCTCCATTATGGATATTGTTGCAGATGAGCGTGATATCGCAGATGATATTGAGCTTAAGCTTAAAAGCGAAAAACTATATAAGTATATTGCCGAATGTTTAACGTCAAGAGAACGCATTATCTTAAAATTGAGATATGGCTTGTGCTCAACTGCACCGCTTACACAAAGGGAGGTTGCAAGCAAACTTAAGATATCCCGTTCTTACGTAAGCAGAATAGAAAAGAAAGCAATATCTAAGCTCAGATGTAGATTTGGACAGTAAAATATTGACAGTCAAGGACTTTTGCTGTAATATTAAAAGAGCAAAAAGATTCGAGGTGTCAAATGAGAATTTTTCGTTCAAAAAGTAACTTTGTGTTCGGTATAATGTTCTTTTCAATAATATTATTATGCGAGATTCCTATGGTTGTCGGCATCAGTGGACAAAACGAAGTGCCTGTTGCAACGTTACTGCTTTTAATATTGCCGTTTGTTGCATCACTTTGCATGCTCATTATGGGCCTTCAGACCATTTGTATTAACGATAAATCCATAACCCTCGAGGTTTTGTTTATACCAATCAAAGAGCTTGCTTGGGAAAAGATAAATGAAGCGGGAATCGGAGCCGTTAAAATCAATAAAAACCGTTATTTGAAGCAGCTTTACGTTTCTAACAGACGCATTAAAGAAAAAGAGCTTGAAAACCTTGATGCACTTAGGTTTGAAAGAAAAGTTATATGGTTTGATTACTCACTAAAAGCCGAAAAACACCTTGCATTTCATCTCGGAATGACAGATTCAATAGACTAAACCAAAAAGCAGAGAATATCTCTCTGCTTTTTATTTTTTTATCAAAATTTTACTTGAAGATTTAAACGAAAAATGATATAATATTATCTAACTATGCAGATAAATTTATATGCGGAGGAAAAACCTTTGTCTGATACAAAAAATGAGCGCTTTGTTTCGAGTGAAGAACTCGAAATTCAAAAAAAATATGCGCAAAAATTAAAGGAATTATTAAAAGAAACATACCCGAGAGATTACACCCTTAGGGCATTTATTCATTCCTATGGATGCCAGCAGAATGTTTCTGACGGTGAAAAAATAAAGGGAATACTCGCAAGCGTCGGCTATGAAATGACTGATTCGCCTGATAACGCAGATTTTGTTATGTATAACACCTGCGCCGTGCGTGAACACGCCGAGCAGAGAGTTTTTGGAAATGTTGGCGCGCTGAAAAACGTAAAGCGTCGTCGCCCCGATATGCTTATCGGTCTTTGCGGATGTATGACTCAGCAGGAAATCATCTCTGAAAAAGTAAAAAGAAGCTTTCCGTTTGTCGATATTGTTCTTGGAACAAACATGATGTACAAGCTCCCTGAGATAATATACAAAAAACTTACTGAGGGCAAAAGAGTTTTTGATTTAAGCGGTGCGGATGGCAAAATTGCTGAGGGACTTCCAACCTTAAGAGATGGTGGCAGTAAGGCTTGGGTGCCTATTATGTACGGCTGCAATAACTTTTGCTCATACTGTATTGTTCCTTATGTAAGGGGTAGGGAGAGAAGCAGAAAGAGCGAGGACATTATCGCTGAGGTTAGAGAGCTTATAGATTTAGGTTATAAGGAAATAACACTGCTTGGACAAAATGTAAACTCATACGGAAAAGAAAACGGTGAAATAAATTTCCCGCAGCTTCTTAGAAAATTAAATGAGCTTTCAGGCGATTTTAGAATAAGATTTATGACGTCGCACCCCAAGGATGCAACTCGAGAGCTTATTGATGCTATGGCGGATTGCGATAAGGTTTGCAAGCATTTGCATTTGCCTGTGCAGAGCGGTTCAGACAGAATTTTAAAGGAAATGAACCGCAAGTATACCACTGCAAACTACCTTGAAATAATAAAATACGCAAGGGAAAGAATGCCTGACCTTAGTTTCACAAGTGATATTATTGTTGGATTTCCAAATGAGCGGGATGAGGATTTCAAGGCAACCTTAGAGCTTATTAAAAAGGTTAAATATGACCTTTTATATACCTTTATCTATTCAAAACGCCCCGGAACACCTGCTGCCGAAATGGATGACCCCATAACCGACGAGGAGAAATCCATTCGTTTTAGAGAGCTTCTTTCTGTTCAAGAAGAAATTGCCTATGAGCTTTTAGGCAATATGAAAGGCAAAACTTTCAAAGTTTTGTGCGAAGGCGTGGGTAGAGTAATTGAGAATTCCTTATGCGGAAGAGCAGATAATAATATTATGGTTGAGTTTAAAGACGATGATGCAGTAAAAGAAGGGGATTTTGTAAACGTTAAAATCACTGCATCAAAGGGGTACGTTTGTATCGGAGAAATTGTTTAAAGGAGTAATAAAAATGGATGTATTAACCAAAGCAAGAGAGCTTGCAAAAGCGCTTCAGGAAAGCGAAGCTTATACTGCTATGAGCGAGGCAAGAGAAAAGAACCATAAAAATATTGAACTTCAGGAAAAGATAAGCAATTTTAATCTTAAAAAGATTGCGCTTAATAGAGAAACTGCAAAAGAAGAGCGCAACAGCGACAAGATTTCAACTCTTGATAGAGAAATTCGCGAGGCTTATCAGGATATAATGAATGATCCTAATATGAAGGCTTATTCCGAGGCAAAAGGCAAAGTGGACGAGCTTATGAAAAAAATTGAGTTTGTCTTAGGAATGGCGCTAAACGGCGCCGATCCTGAGACTATCGAAGTTCCTGAAAGCACAGGCTGCAGCGGAAACTGCTCTTCCTGCGCAGGTTGTCATTAAAATTTAAGCTTTTATAAGCAAGGAGCGATTTTGTGTCACAGTTATCACCAATGATGCGACAGTATCTTGAAATCAAGGAAAGGCATAAGGATCAAATCCTGTTCTTTAGAATGGGCGACTTTTATGAAATGTTCTTTGATGATGCTATTTTAGCTTCAAGAGAGCTCGAATTACAGCTTACAGGTAAAAACTGCGGTATGGACGAGCGTGCAAAAATGTGCGGCGTTCCACATCACAGCTGTGAATCCTATATAGCGAGACTTATTGAAAAAGGCTATAAGGTTGCAATATGTGAACAGCTTGAAGACCCTTCAAAAACTAAGGGTCTTGTTAAGCGTGATGTTGTCAGGGTCGTAACTCCCGGAACAGTTGTCGAGGGAAGCATGCTCGATGAAACAAAAAATAACTATATCTGTGCCATCAAGCTTGATTTTAATAGCGCAGGTATTGTTTTTGCTGACGTATCAACGGGTGAAATTAAGGCAACATCTTTTTCTGATGGTGATATCATTGTTAAAATCGTAAATGAACTCAGTCGTTTTTCTCCGCGTGAAGTTTTGTTATGCCCTGAAAGCGCTAAAGACGGCAATATTACTCAGTTTGTAAAGAATCGACTTGTAGCCGCAATAACAGTTATGGATAGCGAAACCCTTTCATTTGAATTTGCTAAACGAACTGTTTTAAATCAGTTTAATGTTGATTCACTGTCAAAGCTTAAAATTGAAAATGAGCCTATGATTGTCAAGGCACTTGGTGGATTATTTGATTATCTTAATGAGACCCAGATAAATGGCCTTAGTCGCTTAAATAAGGTTGAAATTTACAAAAACGAGCAGTTCATGAACCTTGATATTACAGCTCGTAACAACCTTGAGCTTACTCGTAGTATGCACAAGGGCGAAAAGTACGGAACACTTCTTTGGGTTCTTGACCAAACCGAAACCGCAATGGGTCACAGACTGCTCAGAAACTATTTAGAGCAGCCTCTTATGAGTCTTAGCGACATTACAAAGCGCCAGAATGCCGTTAGCGAGCTTTTTGATAACAATGTAATGCGCGAGGATATCCGAGAAAAACTCCGCAATATATATGATTTAAAGCGTATTTTAACCCGTGTTGTTTTTGGGAATGTAAGTCCGAGAGAGCTTAACTCTCTTGCATACACGGCAGAGCAAATTCCTCCCATTATTGCATCGCTCCAAAACGCAAACAGCTCGCTGCTTAAGGATATTTTAGGAAGCGTAGACCCACTTTACGACATACACGATAGAATCGTTGAAACAATAGCAGACGAGCCAGCACTGATACTGCGCGACGGCGGTTATATCCGCAAGGGCTATAACGCAGATTTAGACACACTTAGAGATATTCTTGACAATAACAAGGAGTTCCTTGCAAGAATCGAGGCAAGCGAAAAAGAAAGAACCGGTATCCGTACTCTTAAAGTTGGATACAACAAGGTTTTTGGATATTATATTGAGGTTTCTAAATCTTTTGTTGATCAGGTGCCCGAGGAATATATTAGAAAGCAGACCTTAACGGGTGGCGAGCGATACATAACTCAGGAGCTTAAAGAAATCGAGGCTAAGATGCTAACTGCAGGCGAGCGCTCTGTAGCACTTGAATATGAGCTCTTTACTCAGCTTCGTAACGATGTAGCGAAAGCACTCGATAGAATTCAGAGAACTGCAGATGCACTTTCTGTACTTGACGTTATGTGCTCATTTGCTCACGTTGCGGTTACAAACAACTATGTTTGTCCTGCGCTTAATGTTTCGGGCGAGCTTTACATCAAAGAGGGAAGACATCCCGTCGTTGAGCAGCTCACCTTGACTCCGTTTGTCCCTAACGACACAAATCTTGACACTAATGATAATGCTATAGCTATTATTACCGGTCCTAATATGGCCGGTAAATCAACCTATATGCGTCAAGTTGCACTTATCACAATAATGGCGCAGATAGGAAGCTTTGTGCCTGCAAAGGATGCAAATATTTCTATTGTAGACAGTGTATTTACAAGAATTGGAGCATCCGACGACTTAGCATCTGGTCAATCAACCTTTATGATGGAAATGAACGAGGTTTCATTTATACTTAAAAATGCTACTAAAAACAGTTTGCTTATTCTCGACGAGGTCGGCAGAGGAACGTCAACCTTTGATGGAATGAGTATAGCAAGAGCTGTTTTGGAATACATAGCGAACAAGAAAAAAATCGGCGCAAAAACCCTTTTTGCAACTCACTACCACGAGTTGTCAGTACTCGAGGACAAGCTTTCAAACGTTAAGAATTATAACATTTTAGTTAAAAAGCGTGGCGAAGAGATTATATTCCTTCGCAGAATTGTCCGCGGCGGTACAGATGACAGTTATGGAATTGACGTTGCTCGTCTTTCGGGAATTCCCGATGAGATTATCCGCAGAGCAAAAGAGATTTTAAAGAGCCTTGAAGAGGGAAAAGAGGTTAGCTTTAAAGGCGATATTGCTCCGATAGAAGTAAGCAGTAACGATAGTTATCAGATTTCCTTTGATACATCGAATAATTTGCCTATTCTCGACAAAATCAAGGCAATTGACGTCGATGTATTAACTCCTCGAGAGGCTATAAACATTTTATTTGAGCTTAAAAAGATGGCAGAAGATGAAGAATAAAAAGGAGTGAAATTCCTTGGGCGAAATTCGTGTTCTTGATAAACACATTGCTGAACTTATTGCTGCAGGCGAGGTTATAGAGCGTCCCGCTTCAATAGTCAAGGAACTTTTAGAAAACTCAATAGACGCAGGTGCAACTCATATAACCGTTGAAATCAAAAACGGCGGAATTGAGCTTATTCGTGTTACTGATGACGGAAAGGGAATTGCTCCCGAGGATACAGAAACAGCTTTTTTGCGCCACGCAACGAGCAAAATCAAAACGGCAAGTGATCTTGACGAGATTTTTACGCTTGGCTTCAGAGGTGAAGCGCTTGCTTCTATTTGTGCTATTAGCCGCGTTTCTATGATAACAAGAAAAGCTGATAGCGAAATCGGTTGCCATGTTGAGATTGCTGGCGGCGAGCTACTTAGCCGCGATGAAGCAGGTTGTCCCGTTGGAACAACTATTATGGTCAAAAATATTTTCTACAACACTCCTGCAAGAATGAAGTTTCTTAAAAAAGATGTTTCCGAGGCAAATGCCGTTGCATCTATTGTTGAAAAGATCGCAATTTCTAATCCTCAGATTGCTTTTAAATTTATAAGAGATGGCAAAATCGATCTTCAGACAGTTGGTGATGGAAAGCTTTTCTCTGCAATTCATAGCGTATTTGGAAAATCCTTTGCTGACACACTTTTGCCCGTTAACTTTGAGAAAAACGGAATTAAAGTTGAAGGATTTATTTCAAAAGCACTCAATGCAAGGGCAAAACGCTCGATGCAGTATTTCTTTCTAAACGGAAGAACTGTAAAGAACATTACTATGACGGTTGCTCTTGAGGAAGCCTTCAAAGGCTCTATTATGGTGGGTAAGTTTCCTGCATGCATACTCAACGTTAGTATTTCTCCTGCAATCGTTGATGTTAACGTCCATCCCACCAAGACGGAGGTTCGTTTCTCGGACGAAAGAATCATATATGATGCGGTATATTTTGCCTCTAAAACTGCTCTTTCGCAGGACAATGCCGAAGCAGACCTCATTTTAAATCAAAATGTAGTGCAAAAATCATTTTCCAGTGCTGTAAAGTTTAAAGACTTTACAACAACTGGAGAACAAACAAAGTTTAATTTTTCACCTAAAAAAGAGGAAAAACCCGAAATTGCAAATAAAATCCCTCAAAATGTGCCTACAGTAGATGAACAAAAAGTCATTGTAGATATTCCTAAGATAGAATTTAACCGAAAAATTGATAATACGGTTGTTTTTAAGGATGATTCCGCATCTTTCGGTAAGAATGATGAAATTAAAGTTTCGTCGACCGTGTCTAATCCATTTTTTGAAGAAAAAAATGAAAAAAACACCAGTGTTTCTATTATTGCAGAGCATGAATTTATCTCTGAACCCAAAATAGAGATTAAACCCGAGGAGCCAACTATTAAAGATGAGAGATTTTCGGGTGCAAGAATTATCGGCGAACTTTTTGGAACCTACATTCTTATGGAATGCGAAAATTCCCTCTACTTAGTTGATAAACACGCCGCTCACGAAAGGCTTATTTATAACAAACTCAAGGAACAGAGCGGAGAAATTCAAAGACAGTATTTGCTCGAAGCAATTATATTCAAGCCTGCAAGAGAAGAATTTGACGCTCTTATTGAAAACAAAGAAACTGTAGAAACTCTCGGCTTTGAAGTCGATGATTTTGGCGGAGGCTCTGTTATTGTAAGAAGTGTGCCGTCGTTTATATCGTCCAAAGAAGCCATTACAACCATTTCAGAGATAGCAGATAACCTAAAATCCTGCAAAAAAGAGGTCTCCCCACAACTTCTCGATGATATTTATCATACGATTGCTTGCCGCAGTGCGATTAAGGCACACGATAAGAGCAGTAATTATGAACGTGAGTTTTTAATTGAGTGTTTAAGGCAAGAAACCGACGTAAAATATTGTCCGCACGGCAGACCCGTAACGGCTAAAATATCAAAAACTGAAATAGAGAAGAGATTTGGAAGAATAGTTTAGGAGGCGATAGTTTGAAAAAACAAAAGATACCTTTTGTTGCCGTTGTAGGACCCACTGCATCGGGCAAAACTGCGCTTTCTATCGCTCTTTCAAAAGCTCTTGATGCCGAAGTGATTTCCTCTGACTCCATGCAGATTTATAAAGGTATGGACATTGCAACTGCTAAACCGACCGAGGAGGAAAAAGAGGGGATACCCCATCATCTTATCGGCTTTGTCGATATCGATAAAAAGTTTTCGGTTGCGCAGTATCTTGCTTGTGCAAGAGATTGCATAGATGATATTTATAGTAGAGGTAAAAAAATTGTTGTCGCGGGCGGCACCGGACTTTATATAAACAGCCTTGTTGATAATATTCAATTTGATAAAGAAGATGATAATAACATTAGAGCTCAACTTACAAAAGAGGCAGAAGAGTTCGGAGCTGAGTTTATGCACAACAAGCTCCGCGAGCTTGATCCAGAATATGCTGCAAAGCTTCATGAAAATGATCTTACTCGAATTATAAGAGGAATAGAAATCAATCTTTTGTTTGAACACACAATGAGCGAACATTTAAAGCTTTCAAGGGAAATAAAGTCTCCATATAGCGCTTGTATAATAGGCATAAACTATCGCGACAGACAAAAGCTCTATGATCGCATTGATAAAAGAGTAGATATAATGCTTGAAAATGGTCTACTCGATGAATGTAAAAATTTCTTTGGAAAATTTGATGCTGATAAAACCGCAGTTCAGGCCATCGGCTATAAAGAATTATTCCCTTACCTCGAGGGAATAATTTCTCTTGATGAAGCTGTCAATAACTTAAAAAAGGCAACAAGAAATTACGCTAAAAGACAGCTCACGTGGTTTCGAAAGGACGAAAGAATACATTGGCTTTACGCAGATGAACTCTCAAAGGATGAGCTTATCGATAACGCAATTTCTATATGTAATTCATTTTATTTAAATGACCGAAAAAGTTGATTTTTTATGCAGCTTATGGTAAAATAAATCTATTATGGTGAAAGGAGAAAAAAGCATATGAATAAAGCATCTAAATTTATAAAATTCATGCTTTTCGGCGCCCTTGCGATATTCATATTGATATTTATTGGGTATCAGTTCTACAGCGCACTTTATTCTCCTTATACCACAGAAACAGTAACGCAGTTAAATCACGAAAATAAAATCTCGGTAAGCGGTTTTTTTGTTCGCTCCGAGGAAACTATTGACGCCTCGCACGATGGGTATATCGTCCACTATCTTTATTCTGATGGACAAAAGATAGGTGCTGGCGGAACTGTTGCGGAGCTATATGCTTCGGAAAGCGACGTTCTTAATTACGAGAAAATTAAGGAACTTAATCATCGCCTTGAAATTCTCGAAGAATCGCAAGACCAGTCAAGTGTTCTTGTAACTAATGGTGATCAAATTACACAGCAGATAAATAACAAAATTGAAGAGCTTTCAAAGGCAATTTACAATAAAGATATTGATTTGATTGCCGATTGCAAGGACGATCTTCAGATACTGCTTAATCGCAGAAATATTATCAACGAAAAAGAAACTGATTTTAACGATTACATCAAGCAGATTAAAAATGAGCTTGAAACTCGTAAGAGAAATATTAAGAGTGCATTAAAATCCGTAAAAGCTAAGAAAAACGGAAACTTCGTTATTTCTGCAGATGGATATGAGAGCACCCTAACTCCTGAAAAAATCTCGGGAATGTCTGTTTCCGACATTGATGGAATTATATTAAATTCGCATCCCGAACCCGTTTCGGATAAGACTATCGGAAAACTAATTACTGACTTTTCTTGGTATTATGCTTTAACTCTCCCTATTGATGACAACGAATACCACGAAAGAATAAAAGAGGGGACAACCCTTAGAATGAGATTTAACGACGTCTCGGAGGAAATCTGCAACGTAACAGTATCCAAGGTCGTTCTTGACGAAGCTAACGCAAAAATGGCGGTAATTGTTCGTTCAGAGCATATGTCAGGGAAATTCTGCTCAGCAAGAATGGAAAAGGCAGAAATAATTTTTTCAACTGCAAAAGGATATAAAATCCCTAAAACTGCAATAAGAATACGCGAGGATAAAAAAGGCGTGTTCGTAGTTATTGCAAAGCAGATGTTCTTTAGAGAAGTAAACGTTTTATATGAGGGCGAGGATTATGTTATCTGCGCTGCACTGAGCGGAAGCGGAAATCTAAAACCGTTTGATGATGTTATTGTGAAAGGAACTGATTTGTATGACGGAAAGAACATCTGAGTCGGTTGTTTTAGAAAACCTTAAGGTTATTCGCGAAAACATTAAAAAAGCGGCAGAAAAAAGTGGTAGAAACCCTGAAGAAATAAGGCTTATGGCGGTTACAAAAACCGTTGCCCCTGAGCTTGTAAACGTTGCAATCGAGAATGGTGTAAATTTGCTTGGTGAAAATAGGGTACAGGAATTTCTTGATAAAAAGGATTTTTATATTAACTCTGCAGAAGTGCAGTTCATCGGACATCTGCAAACCAACAAGGTAAAATATATTATCGACAAGGTTAGTATGATTCAGTCGGTAGATAGTTTAAAACTCGCAAAGGAAATTAGCAAGTGCGCCATAAAAAACAACATAGTTATGGATATTCTCGTTGAGGTTAATATCGGAGAAGAGGAAAGCAAATCTGGAATTACGCCCGACGAAACCTTAGGCCTTATTAAAGAAATTTCTCTTTTGGAAGGCGTAAAAATCCGTGGACTTATGTCAATTCCTCCTATTTGCGAGAAAAAAGAGGAAAGTTTGCGCTATTTTTCAAGACTTAGAGAAATATTTGTTGACATTAGCTCTAAAAACATAGATAATGTATATATGGAGTATCTTTCGATGGGAATGTCACAAGATTATGAGTCTGCCATTGAAATGGGTGCTAATATTGTCCGCATCGGTTCAGCCCTTTTCGGACAAAGGCAATATAAGTGAATTCAGATTTTAAAATAAAGAAAGTGAGGAATATTAAATGGGAATCTTCGGTAAATTATTCGGCGATGCAGAGGATGAGCAGTTCGAAAACGAGAAGGATGTTCTTGATGAGGACCTTATCCGCAATAATTCTTCTGAATATGACGACACAACCGTTTCTTACGGTGGTGAGAAAAACAACCGCAATCGTGTTGTAAACATTCATGCTACAACTCAGCTTCAGGTTATTTTAGTTAAGCCTGAGCGCTTTGAGGATGCACGTACAATTGCAGACCACCTCAATTCCAAGAGAACTGTTGTTCTTAACCTTGAATCAACTAATAAGGACGTTTCGAGAAGACTTATTGATTTCTTAAGCGGCGTTGCCTATGCAAACCATGGTCAGATTAAGCGTGTTGCTAACTCGACCTTTATCATCACTCCTTACAACGTTGCTATTGAAGGCGATCTTCTTGATGAACTCGAGAATAGCGGAGTTTATTTCTAAGAGATGAATAGTGCGCTCAGAGAGCTTAATCTTAGCAAAGAGGAAGCGGTATTTGCGGCGAGAATTGAAGATCTGTGTAGCCTATGTGACAGAAACAACGTTCCCAAGTTTACGGGGTTTCTTGACTTAAGGCAACAGAAAATCTCTGAATACGCTGCATCGGGAGTGCTACCTAATGCATTTTCATTCTATGGTGGATTTGCGGATGCACAAAGAAAAATGTTTGGCATTTTTCCAGATTACGTGCATGATAGAGTTGTAGAATTCCCGCTTAGTTTTATAAAGGTATTTCATCCTCGTCCACTTACTCACAGAGATTTCCTCGGCAGTTTAATGTCGTTAGGAATTAAGCGTGAAATAGTGGGAGATATATTAGTCGGAGAGGATACAAGCTTTATAATTTTACAATCCTCTATGTGTGATTATGTTATAGACAACCTAAATAAAATCGGGAACGTTGGTGTCAAGCTTAATATTTGTGATGCAAGCGAGGTTATTATTTCGGAAAACCATTTCGAGGAAAAAAACGAAATCGTTTCATCTATGAGGCTTGACTGCGTCGTTTCGGCGTTTACTAATAAAAGCAGATCTGAGAGCGAAAAGCTTATTTCATCAGAGCGTGTTTGCGTAAATGATGAAATAATATCATCCTGCTCAAAAAACGTATTTGAAGGAGATATAATCTCAATCAGATCTTTTGGCAAATATATTGTAGGTCCTTGTAACTCTAAAACCAAAAAGGGAAGGCTGGTGCTTTCCTACAAAAAATATATTTAATAGGGAGGCATTTTTTGTGCTAACAATTTCTGAAATCAAAAACAAAAAATTCGAAAAATCCGCCTTTGGTTATAAGGTTGAGGATGTCGAAAACTTCTTAAATGACGTTATTGATACTGTAGCTGCCCTCGAGAGTGATAAGGCAGAAACAGAGAAAAAACTTGTTGTGCTTGCTTCCAAGATCGAAGAATATCGAAATGAGGAAGACAGTCTTCGTCAAGCGCTTCTTGGCGCACAAAAGCTCGGCGATAGCATTCTCAAAGAAGCTAAGAACCGCGCAGAAATTATGATGCGTGATGCGACAATTAAATCCGAAAACATTGTTAAAAATGTTAAGGAGGAGGTTAAGCGCGAAGAGGTTATTCTCAACAAAATGAAGCGTGAGGTTGACTCCTTCAGAAGCAAAATGCTCACCATGTATAATTCTCACATTGATATGATTAAGAGCCTTCCCGAAGTAGAGCGTCAGGAAGTCGAAGAAGTAGCACAGGAAGTTCCTACACCTGTAGCAGAGCCTGTAGTAGAAGAGCCTACTGTTGAAATAGCTCCCGCTGTAGAAGAGGCTGCTACTCCCGAGCCTACTCCCGCTATTGTAGAGGAAGTAATGCAAGAAGTTCCCGCACCTCAGGTAGAAGAGGAAAAAGAGGAAGAGGGCTTTAAAATAAGTGGCGGATTTAAATTCAGCCGTTTTGATGAAAATGATAAAACAGAATCCAAGTTCGGACCCCTTAAATTTGGCGAGGGTTATGACTTTAACGACGATAAAAAATAAAAACATATTTTGAGGAGAAAACCATAATGGCACAGGATTACAACCAGACTCTGAACCTGCCCAAAACCGAATTTGCAATGAGGGCAGGACTTCCGCAGAGAGAGCCTGAGCTCTTTAAAAAGAATGATGAGCAGGATATCTACGGAAAACTAATAAAGAAAAACGAGGGTAAACCCCAGTATATTCTTCACGATGGACCTCCGTATGCAAACGGCGATATCCACCTTGGAACCGCGCTTAACAAGGTCCTCAAAGACTTCATCGTTAAGTATAAGAATATGTCGGGATTTTGCGCTCCATATATTCCCGGATGGGATACTCACGGACTTCCCATCGAACTTAAAGCAATCAAAAAAATCGGTGTAGATACAGCCATGCTTTCTCCCGTTGAACTCAGAAAGCACTGCAAGGAATTTGCCCTTTCCTACGTAGATAATCAGAGAAATCAATTTAAGCGTTTAGGCTCAATTGGTGATTATGCCAATCCTTATTTAACTCTCAAACCCGAATTCGAAGCAAAGCAGATTGAGATTTTCGGCGATATGGCCGAAAAGGGATACATCTACAAGGGCCTAAAGCCTGTTTATTGGTGTCCCACCTGCGAAACCGCTCTTGCAGAAGCTGAGATCGAGTATTCTGAGGATCCTTGCTATTCAATCTATGTAAAATTCCAGGTTACCGATGATAAGGGTAAGCTTACTGCGCTCGGTGTAGATCCTGCTAAGACAAAGTTCGTTATCTGGACAACTACTACATGGACTCTTCCTGCAAACGTTGCAATCTGCATCGGACCTGAATACACCTATGCGTTTGTAAAGGCGGGCGAGGAAATCTATGTTATTGCCGAGGAGCTTATTGCTCCCACAGTTGCCGCTGCAGGCATTGAGGAATATGAAATCATCGCAAGAGCAAAGGGAAGCGACCTTGAGCTTATCGAAACCGCTCATCCCTTCATTGACAGAACTTCTCTTGTTATTGTTGGTAACCATGTTACATTAGAAAGTGGTACCGGATGCGTTCATACAGCTCCCGGTCATGGTGTTGAGGACTTTGAGGTTTGCCGTAACTATCCTCAGATTCCAATCGTTGTTCCCGTTGACTCCAAGGGTTATATGACCGAGGAAGCAGGGCAGTTTGCAGGTCTTACAACCGATGCTGCTAACAAAGCAATCGCACAGCACCTTGAAGATATCGGAAGTCTTTTTGCAATTCAGAAAATTATTCACCAGTATCCTCACTGCTGGCGTTGTAAAGATCCAGTTCTTTTCAGAGCAACAAAACAGTGGTTCTGCTCCATTGATGGATTTAAAAAGGATGCTATCAAGGCTATTGAGAGCGTTCAGTGGATTCCTGAATGGGGACAGGGACGTATTGAAGGAATGGTTCGCGACAGAAGTGACTGGTGTATTTCCCGTCAGCGTACATGGGGCGTTCCTATTCCTATCTTCTACTGCGAGAAGTGCGGCAAAGAGCACATTACTAAAGAAAGCATTATGGCTGTCTCCAAGCTCTTTAGAGAAAACGGCTCGGACGCATGGTACACAACCGATGCTGCTGATATTCTTGCTAAGGGAACCGTTTGCTCCGAGTGTGGACACGATAAATTCACCAAAGAAACCGATATCATGGACGTTTGGTTTGATTCCGGCGTATCTCACGCAGCAGTTTTAGAGGAAAGAGGAACAAATCTCTGGCCTTGCGATCTATATTTAGAAGGTGCTGACCAGTATCGTGGTTGGTTCCAGTCCTCGCTCCTTACATCCGTTGCTTGGAGAGGAGTCGCTCCTTACAAAGCTGTCTGCACACACGGTTGGGTTGTTGATGGCGAAGGAAAGAAAATGTCCAAATCTCTTGGAAATGGTATTCTTGCTTCCGAAATCCTTGATGAGTACGGCGCAGATATTTTAAGACTTTGGGTTGCTTCTTCCGACTATCATGCCGATATCAGAATTTCGAAGGATATTCTCAAGCAGCTTTCCGAGGGATACCGCAAAATCAGAAACACTGCAAGATATATTCTTGGTAATATCTTCGACTTTGATCCTAAAAAGGATATGGTCAATTTCGAGGATATGCAGGATATCGATAAATGGGCTCTTATTAAGCTTGATGAACTTAAGGAAAAGGTTAATGCAGCTTATGATGCTTTTGAATTCCATCAGGTTTACCATTCGATCCGTAATTTCTGCGTAATCGATATGTCCAACTTCTATCTTGACGTACTCAAAGATCGTCTGTATTGTGAAAAGACTGATGGAATAGAGAGAAGAGCGGCACAGAGTGCAATTTATCTCATTCTCAATTCTTTAACAAGAATGCTTGCTCCTATTCTTGCATTTACTTCTGAGGAGATTTGGCAGAGCATGCCTCACTTAGATAGCGACAACGCTGAGAATGTACTTCTCAATGATATGCCTAAGAAAGAAAACTTAACTGCTCCTGCAGGATTTATGGAAAAGTGGGAAAGAATCAATGCAGTTAAGGACGCAGTTAAAAAGCAGCTTGAGCAGCTCAGAGCGGAGAAAACAATCGGCTCTTCTCTTGATGCTGAAGTAACTCTCTTTGCAGAGGGTGAGCTTTACAGCTTCCTCAACGAAGTTAGAGATATTCTTCCTCAGGTTCTTATCGTTTCCAAGGTTACTGTTAATGAGGGCGTTGGCGGAAAAGTTGACGATGAATTTGAAGGTCTTGGGATCGAGAGTAAGAAGGCAGAGGGATGCAAATGCGCTCGCTGCTGGACTTATAGTGACACAGTTGGGGCTAACGCAGAGCATCCTGAAATTTGTGAGCGTTGTGCAGCTGCTATAAAATAAACTTTAATGTAATATCAGGGCGCAGAAATTTTCTGAGCCCTGATGTTTTCAAAATGAAAGGGGAGTCTGCAAGTGAAAATTTCAATTAAAAACTTTAAAATAATTGCTGCAGTAGTAGCCCTTTTGTTTATTGGCGTGGATCAATTTATAAAGTTTATTGTTGCCAGCAATATGTCGCTTGGCGATTCTATTCCTATAATAAACAATGTGCTTCACATCACCTATGTTCTTAATGATGGTGCCGCCTTCAGTTTTATGTCAGGCCAGGTTTGGCTTTTGTGTGGTGTTACATCTGTTATAATGGCAGTTTTGATTTACCTTTATATTTCAAAAAAGGTTGCGCATAAATTAGCAATTTCATCACTCGCGCTGATTGTTTCCGGTGGAATCGGAAATCTTATTGATAGATTTTTTAACGGCGACGTGCTTTTTCAAGGAAAAGTGGTCGATTACGTTGATTTTCGTCTTATCAATTTTGCAGTGTTCAACTTTGCGGATTGTTGTGTCGTAATAGGAACTATTCTTTTAGTTGTGTATTTGATCTTTTACGACAACGAAAAGCCTGCTAAAATTGAGGAAAACGCCGATGAATGAGCAAGAATTAGAGTTAATAATAGAGCAGGATAACGCAGGGAAGAGAATAGATGGCTTCTTAAGTGACAAGTTGGAAGACTTTACACGCAGTCACATTCAAAAACTGATTGCAGATGGTATGGTTTTAGTAAATTCCAAACCAGTTTCTAAAAGCTATAAGGTTAATAAAGGGGATACGATTACCGTAAGCTTCCCAGAAAACACCGAGCTTGAAGTTATTGCGCAGTATATTCCGCTCAACATAGTTTACGAAGACAAGGATTTACTTGTCGTTAATAAGCCTAAAGGAATGGTTGTTCATCCCGCGGCAGGAAATCCCGACGGAACGCTTGTAAATGCGTTGCTTTACCATTGCAAGGGTGAACTTTCAGGCATAAACGGAGTAATCCGACCTGGAATAGTTCACCGAATAGACAAGGATACAAGCGGACTTTTGGTTATAGCAAAGAATGATGCGGCGCACAGTGGTTTATCTGAGCAATTTGCAGTTCATAGTATCAAGCGTGAATACCACGCAGTTTGCTACGGGAATGTAAAATCAGATAAAGGTACAGTCAATGCACCAATTGGAAGACATCCTGTAAATCGAAAGCAAATGGCGATAACTCTAAATAACTCCAAAAATGCCGTAACGCACTATGAGGTTATTGAAAGATATTCGAAATTTACATATGTTAAATGCCATTTGGAAACGGGAAGAACACATCAAATAAGAGTACATATGTCAAGCTTAGGACATGCTATTGCAGGTGACGAGGTTTATGGGCCTAAAAAGGTTATTAAATCATTAGGCGGCCAGTGTTTACATGCAAAGTTTTTGGGCTTTACACATCCAATAACCGGAAAAGAAATGATTTTTGATAGTGAACTACCAGAATACTTTACTCAGTTTATTAAAACGCTTGAAAATCAAAACCAATAGAGCGTAAAATATAATTTATTTCTTAATTAGGAGGTTTCTTTATGCAGGAAACACAGAAAAAACAACTGCAAAAAACCGCTTGTGAACTCCGTCTCAGCATTATTGAGGCAGTTCACAGTGCAAAATCGGGTCACCCCGGTGGATCTCTTTCGATTGCAGACGTTCTAAGTTATCTCTACTTTTGCGAGATGAACGTCGATCCTAAAGATCCTAAAAATGAGAATCGTGACAGACTCGTTCTTTCCAAAGGTCACTGTTCTCCCGCACTTTATGCAGTGCTTGCAGAAAAAGGATATTTCCCCAAGGAAGAGCTTAAAACATTCCGTCAGATCGGAAGCAGACTTCAGGGTCACCCCGATATGAAGAATATTCCCGGTGTTGATATGAGCTCCGGCTCGCTCGGACAGGGCATCTCAGCTGCTTGCGGCATGGCACTTGGCGCTAAAATAAACAATAAGGATTATCGTGTTTACACCATTCTTGGTGATGGCGAGAGTGAAGAAGGTCAGGTTTGGGAAGCAGCAATGTTTGCTGCAAGCAAAAAGCTTGATAATCTCTGCGCAATCGTTGACTATAATGGTCTTCAGATTGACGGAACGCTTAGCGAAGTTTGTTCCCCCGAGCCTTTTGATAAGAAATTTGAGGCTTTCGGCTGGAACGTTTTGGTAATTGACGCACATAACTTTGACGAAATCGAAGCCGCACTTAAAGCTGCTCGTGAGGTTAAAGGTAAGCCTACTGTTATTATTCAAAAAAGTGTTAAGGGCAAGGGTGTTTCCTTTATGGAAAACTCTGTTGCTTGGCATGGCGCTGCACCTAATGATGAACAGTACGAAATCGCAATGAATGAGCTTAAAGCGGCTCTTAGTGAATTGGAGGCGTAAATTATGGCAGACGTAATTAAAAAGGCTACACGAGAGAGCTATGGCGAAGCTTTAGTTGAACTCGGAAAAAAATATGATAACGTCATTGTTTTAGATGCAGACCTTGCTGCTGCAACCAAAACCGGAACATTTAAAAAAGCATTTCCTGAGCGTTTTTACGATTGCGGAATTGCAGAAGGCAATATGATGGGAATTGCTGCCGGTCTTTCGACTACCGGTATTGTTCCTTTTGCAAGCACATTTGCTATGTTTGCTGCTGGTAGAGCTTACGAAATCGTAAGAAATGCTATCGGATATCCTCATATGAATGTTAAAATCGGTGCAACTCACGCAGGTATTACTGTTGGTGAGGACGGTGCAACACACCAGTGCTGCGAGGACATCGCTCTTATGAGAACTATTCCCGGAATGGTTGTTATCAATCCTTGCGATGATGTTGAGGCTAAGAAAGCAGTTATGGCTGCTTACGAGCACAACGGTCCCGTTTATATGAGATTCGGAAGACTCGCTGTTCCTGTTGTTAACGACGAGGATTATGAGTTTGAAATTGGCAAGGGCGTTCTTCTTCGCGATGGAACCGATGTAACAATTATTGCAACCGGCTTAGAGGTTTCAGAGGCTCTTGAGGCTCACGAGCTTCTTAAGGCAGAGGGAATTTCTGCAAGAGTTATCAATATCCATACAATTAAGCCTATCGATGAAGAAATTATCACAAAGGCTGCAGAGGAAACAGGTGCAATCGTAACTGCTGAAGAGCACAGTGTTATCGGTGGCCTTGGCGAGGCAGTTTGCGGCGTTGTTTCGGAAAAATGCCCCGTTCCCGTTGTAAAGATCGGCGTTAAGGATAAGTTCGGATTTTCCGGACCTGCTGCAAAGCTTATTCCTTTATTTGAGCTTGATGCTGCTTCTATTGCAAAGGCTGCAAAAGAAGCAATCGCAAAAAAGAAATAAATTATTATTAAATAAAAAAGAGCACCGCGATTGCGGTGCTCTTTTTTATTTTTCTTTTATTAGTTATTGAAGAAAGCGTCGTGAATAACTCTTGCAGCTTTTTCACTATTATCACGGTTGATGATAACAGAAATTTTGATTTCGCTCGATGTAATCATATCGATATTGATATTTGCATCAGATAGAGCTTCAAACATCTTAGCAGCAACACCAGAGTTGCTCTGCATACCTGCACCAACAAGAGAAACCTTAGAAACGTTGTCCTTAACAACAACCTTAGATGCTTCAAAGAGCTTGAGGTTTTCGTTAATGAGATTTACAGCGAGCTCAAGGTCAGAGTTTTTAACTGTGAAGCTGATGTCCTTTGTGTTATCACGGCCAACAGACTGAAGAATAACGTCAACATTAACCTTTTTAGAAGAGAGGAGAGAGAAGATTTTAAATGCAATACCAGGCTTATCGGGAACGCCGATTACAGCAACCTTTGAAATTTCATTGTCGACAGCAACACCTCTAACTAACATTTTTTCCATATTAACAGCCTCCTTAACTTTTGTTCCGGGTTTTCTTTCTAAGCTTGAAATAACTTCGAGTTCAAGATTGTGTTTTTTTGCAAGTTCAACAGAACGATTGTGAAGAACCTGAGCGCCGAGTGATGCAAGCTCAAGCATTTCGTCGAATGTGATCTCGTCGAGCTTCTTTGCAGTAGGAATCTTTCTGGGGTCAGATGTGTAAACACCATCAACATCGGTGTAAATCTGGCAAAGATCGGCTTTTAATGCTGTAGCAAGTGCAACTGCACTTGTATCAGAGCCGCCACGACCAAGAGTTGTGATATCATCGTACTTGTTAATTCCCTGGAAGCCTGCAACAATTATAATATTCTTTTTGGAAAGCTCGTTGTGAAGTCTTTCAGAATTGATGCTTGAAATTCTTGCGTTTCCATAGTTAGAATCGGTTTTCATTCCAACCTGCCAACCTGTGAGCGAAACAACGGGGAAGCCCATTCTTTCGATAGTCATAGCGAGCAGGGAAATGGAAATTTGCTCACCAACCGAAAGAAGAACGTCCATTTCTCTTTTAGAGGGTGAAGGGTTAACTTCATAAGCCTTTTCAATAAGCTCATCGGTTGTATCACCCTGAGCAGAAACGACAACTACAACCTGATTTCCGGCTTTATAGGTGTCTGTGATAATTCCTGCAACATTTTTAAGGCGCTCTGCATTAGCAACAGAGCTTCCTCCGAACTTTTGAACTATCAGTGCCATATTTATTACTCCGTTTCTCTATATATTAGCCGAGCACTCTGAAGCTGGAATAAACTTCTTCGCCGCACTCTTTTAATTTACAAATTAAATTTTCAAAATCTTCCTCAATTATAGCCTTGGTGATGAATAAAACCTCATCGCCATTTTCTTTAACTAAAACAGCATCGCCAAAGAGAGAAGAAAGATTTTTCTTAATGCTATCTGTGTTTTTAACTCTAAGATAGAAGCTGAAGCTACCTTTTTTGTAATCAATAACCTCGTCACGAGAGCCATCTTCCCAAAGTACAGGCTCTTTTACATCCCAAAGCCTTACACACTCTAAAATATCAGAAACAACTGCGCTTGCAGTAGGTAATTTACCTGCGCCGCGTCCGTAGAATGCAACCTCGTCAACCGAGTCGCCTTTAACAACAACGCCGTTAAATACGTCTTTAATATTATTAAGACGTGAAGTTTTGTCAACAAGCATAGGAGCAACGATTACATGGAGTTTTCCATCCTCGAGCTTCTTTGAATATGCGATAAGCTTGATTGTGTATTCAAGAGAAGCGGCGGCGCTTACATCCTCAGGAAGAATGGAAGTAATGCCTTCAACATGCACGTCCTCGGGATAGATATGCTTTCTTGATACGAGGGAAGAGAGGATGCAGATTTTTCTCTGTGCATCAAAACCATCAACGTCAGCAGAAGGATTTCTTTCAGCATAACCTAAATCCTGAGCGAGCTTAAGTGCAACGTCGAAAGACATATTTTCCTCAAACATCTTTGTGAGAATAAAGTTTGTAGTTCCGTTTACGATACCAGCAATTTTCTCGATATTATTTCCGATAAGGCAGTAGCGAAGGGGACGAATAATAGGAATACCGCCACCAACACTTGCTTCAAACAGATATTTAACTCCATTTGCATCAGCAATCTTTAAAAGCTCAGCGCCTTTTGTTGCAACAAGCTCCTTGTTTGATGTTACAACGCTTTTTCCGGCTTCGAGACATTTTTTTGTGAAATCAAATGCAGGATTGATTCCACCGATAACCTCTGCAACAACCGTTACCTCAGGGTCATTTACGATAATATTAAAGTCCGAGATGAATTTTTCGTCGAAGGGTGTACCTTCGTGCTTAACGATATCTAGAATATATTTAATATCAATATCGTGACTAATCTTCTGTTTCATAGAAGGAAGGCTCTGATAGAAGCATTCTACAACACCTGAGCCAACAACGCCGTATCCCATAACGGCTATTTTATGACTACTCATTTTTTAATCTCCATTTTCTATATTTTATTAAAATTGAACAAGCTTTGCATCGATAACTCCGTCAAGACTGCGAAGCAGGTCCATGGCGGCAAAAATTTCCTGAGACATACTATTATCTCTAAGAGAAATGCAAACAGGGGCGACAGAGCTTACCGGCATATTCTGGTTTATGGTAAGAACATTAGCGCCCGCATTTCTTAGAACATCAAGCACAGCAGCAAGCACGCCAGGTTTATCGTCCAGACTTAAATGAAGGGTAAAGGTCTTGTCCCGTTCCTTATCGAAAATCTCGACACAATCCTTGTATCGGTAAAAGGTACTTCTTGAAAGTCCGACCATTTCGCAAGCATTAGATGAGTTTTTTGCAATGTTTTTTGCAAGAAGCTCCTTCGCTTTTACAACCTTTAAAAATACATCAGGTAAAACACTCGAATCAACCAAGAGTAATTTACTATTTTCCGACATTTATTCACCTCCGTGTTTCAGACAGTGATACAATTGTACACCATTTCAAAACAAAATGCAAGAGTAAAACTGCAATATTTTTAAAGAAAAAATACAATTTATTTGGTTAAAATGCAGATAAAATTCATAAAATGTATAGATATTGTAAAAAGGGGGAGAGGAAAATGAAGGAAAACATTAAGAATGCTTGTATTAAATTCGTTTTTCCAGCATTAACAATCCTTCTGCTGTATATCATACTTAAATATGCGTTTTGGACATTTTTTCCATTTATTTATTCCTTCTTGGTTGCTTTCGTAATTAGAAAAGCCGTAGGTTTTCTGATAAAAGTAACCGGGTTAAGAGTGAAAGAAGCGAGCTTTGTTCTTCTTTTGATCTGTTATATTGCGTTTTTTACATCGACTTATTTTTTGTTTGAATTTTTAGTCAAAGAGGGAACTCATTTGGCACAAAATCTGCCGCAAATATATCAAGATGAAATTGAACCATTTATTTTAAATTTTGTAAACAATAATAGGCTTCAAGATAGCGTAATTAACCTGCCGATGAGTGAGATCAAAAATGTTGCATCAACTTTTGTTATAGATTTTTCAAGTAAAATCACAAATTTTGCACTTAACATTCCTGATATACTGATTACCGTTGCTGTCACAATTATAGCTTCATTTTTCTTATGTATAGATTACGATAATATAAAAAACAATATAGTTGGTTTTATACCCGCAAAACTTAGAATGAGAATACTCAGTTTTAAAGAAAATGCTATTCTCGGTTTGGGTAAAATGCTAAAGTGTTACCTTATAATTTTCACAATAACCTTTATAGAACTGTTTTTAGGGTTAAGTCTTCTTAGAGTAAAATCCCCAATACATATTGCGCTCTTAATTGCATTTGCTGATTTCTTGCCACTGATTGGAACAGGAACTATTTTAATTCCTTGGGCAATAGTTTCACTTATAAGCGGTAGATCGGCGTTCTCAATGGGAATAATAACACTTTACCTCATAATAACAGTTATTAGAAATATAATTGAACCCAAAATATTAGGCAAAAACATAGGAATTCACCCGCTAATGACGCTTGCGGCAATGTATATTGGATTGAAATTGGGAGGATTTATTTTAGCGTTTATGCTGCCGATGTGTCTGCTTATTTTTAAGACTTCAAAAAACAATAAACAAATTTAGGGTTAATTACATAAAATAATAATGAGCCAAAAAATATAAAACACCTCTGTTTAAAAATAACAAAGCAGGCAAAAATAGTTTTGACAGATAAGTTTTCTTAAAGGAAAAATAAAAGTAACGGAGTGTGAATGACTTGACTGTGAAAAGAGGAGAAATATACTATGCAGATCTCAGCCCTGTTGTTGGCTCAGAGCAGGGCGGAGTCAGACCGGTACTTATCGTTCAAAACGATGTTGGCAATCGATACAGTCCAACTGTAATTGCAGCCGCAATTACAAGCCAAAAGGAAAAGAGCAAGCTCCCAACCCACATAGATATCGAATCCGGTGGAAGCGGACTTGCCAAGGATTCGGTTGTGCTTTTAGAACAGATAAGAACCATAGACAAAAAACGCCTTAAAGAGAAAATGGGAATGCTCGACGACGGCAGTATGTATCGCATCGATAATGCATTGTCGGTAAGCTTCGGGCTTTCCGCCTCTCATCCTACATAAATTGTAGGAATGGCATATAAAATAGCAAGGCGCGGTAATTTACCGCGCCTTTTTTGTTGAAAAAAATAAAATGCCGTGATATAATATATTATATATTGCTTTACTTAAAAGGAGTAAATGTAAATGGACTGGATGCAGGTTAAAATTTACACAACAACCGAGGGAATTGACCATGTCGGCGGTATGCTTTTAATGCTCGGAATAAACGGATATGCTGTCGAGGATAAAAATGACTTTGCGGAATTTTTAGAACAAACCGAAGTTCATTGGGATTATGTAGATGAGTCACTTGATAGACTCAGAGACGTTGAAAGTTCAGTAACATTTTACCTGACGGACGACGAAAATGGCAGGGAAACGTTAATAATGGTACGCTCTGAGCTTGAAAGAATTAAGAGTGAAGACAGCCAATCTAAGCTTGGAAGACTTGAGCTTGATATTTCAGGTGTTGCACAAGAGGATTGGGAAAACGGTTGGAAAAAATATTTTAAACCATTTACCGTCGGAGATAGCTTAATTATTATCCCTTCTTGGGAAAAGGTACCCGAAAATAACTCCCGCAAGGTTTTAACTATTGACCCCGGAATGAGTTTTGGAACAGGACAGCACCACACAACAAGGCTTTGCATAGAGGCTCTTGAAAAATGTGTTTTTGAAAACGCAACTGTTTTAGATTTAGGAAGTGGAAGTGGAATTCTTTCTATAGCATCACTGCTTCTCGGAGCAAAAAGCGCAACCGCCGTTGATATTGATCCCCTTGCAGTCGATGTTTCCAAGGAAAATGCCGCTTTAAATGGTTTTAAAGAAGATAAGTACGTAGCATATCAGGGAAATATATTAGCAGACGATCCATGTCGCGAGAAAATAAAAGGTAAGTATGATATCGTTGTTGCAAATATTGTCGCAGATGTTTTAATTGCATTCGCCCCGATATTCAAGGATTATATGCACAAAGATAGCATTTTGATTTGCTCAGGAATAATCGAGCATAGACTTAATGACGTTAAGAACGCACTTGTGGAGAACGGTTACATAATTACATCACAGTCAGATGAAGCTGAATGGTTTTCTGTTCGTGCACACATATAAGGAGAATTGATATGAGCTTTGAAAATGAAATCAGAAGAAATAATAGAAAAAATAAAAAGCTAAACAAAGCGCTCATCGTTGGCTATGCAGTTGTTGCTGTACTTTGCATTGTTGTCATGATTGTTCTTGGTGCTTTCGGTGGAAAGGAAAAAAATCCTTTTGTTTCATCTAACCTCACATCGAATGAAACTTCGTCTGTTATTGTATCCTCTGAGGCTTCAAGCGAAATTTCAAGCGTTGAGTCTACAAGCAGTGCTCCTGAAAGCAGCAAGCCATCGAGTAGTAAACCAACAGTCAGCAGTAAGCCTTCGAGCAGCAATAATACCGTATCTAAAAATACATCCTCTCAGGTTACTGAAGCCTATGTTCCTAATGGTGACTGGCGTCTTATTATCGCAAACAAAGAGCACCCTATGCCTGAGAGCTATAAAGTCAACGTTTCTTATCTTGATCGTGGTTATAGAATCGACAGTCGTGTCAAAGATACTTATAATGCAATGATTGCCGCAGCTAAAAAGGATGGTATTTCATTAAATCTCATTTCAGGCTTCAGAACATTTTCAGGACAAACAACTCTCTTTAATAACAAGGTAAATCAGTATATAAACAAAGGCTATTCAAGAGAAAAGGCAAAAGAGCTTGCCGCACAATATGTTGCGCCTCCGGGAACAAGCGAGCATTTAACAGGACTTGCCGTTGACTTAATTTCTCCCGATTGGTATAATACACATTCCTCCTTAACCGCGGATTTCGAGAATACAAAGCAGTTTAAGTGGCTTTACGAACACTGTGCAGAGTATGGATTTGTTTTAAGATATCCCAAAGATAAAGTTGCTATCACAGGTTATTCCTACGAGCCTTG
>JAZRHT010000165.1:0-2401 GCA_045644905.1 Oscillospiraceae bacterium | reverse complement strand
GCACTTTTTCGAAAATAAACCCAACTTTTTTTCGCCGGGCGTGTTCTTTGCTTACAGCGATGCAAATTTTGCGTTTTGATACAGTCTTTATTCGGTCGGCTGCAGTATCATTGTTTTCCTTCTTTTCTCTGCGAGGCGTGTTCTTTCGTCTACTGCACATCAATTTTTGCGTTTTGATAGAAGGTGGTTGACTAATCTCTCGAAGTATGGTATACTAACGGCAGAAGAAAAACTCGGCACGGGGTGAATCGTATAGTCACCTGACGGTGTGAGGTTCAAATATTTTCGGCATGGATTGTCGGTTCAAAAAGTGGCTTGACCACACCTTTGACCATCTACAGCTTCGGACTGTGTGGAAACAGTGCGAACGAGAGCATCGGAAAGCATTGATTTCGGACTAAAAAGCACCGAAAAGTCGCAAAAATCACTTAAAAATCAAGTGTGCAACTCTTCGGGACCATGAGGCACGGAGTTCGGACCTCCGCACTTCGACCACCTATGACTAAGTTGAACACACGGGGTTATAAACCCAAGCTTAGTCATACTTTGTATAATACAAGGGATTACTCATTATCAAGTAGTCCCTTTTTGTTTTTTCAATAATATAAACATTGATTTTGTACTGATTATATTGTATAATTTAGTTATATGATACCGAATTTAACAAGGAGTTTATATGAGTAATAGATATATATTTAAAAAAGACAAGCTTCCGAGACCAATTATTGAAGGGCGTAATGAGTTTATAAAATTATACTATAATGCTTGGGAACTTGCGTTTAAGAATATTGAATATATTGACCGCGATGGGTGGAAGGATATTTTAACCTGCATGCCCGGTGTAGGAATTATGTGGCAATGGGATTCCTGCGTTATGACATTTATCACTAATTATTCAAACGGTACGCTTAGTGCGTTTAATAATCTTGATAATTTATATATGCTCAGGCGTGAGGACGGCTTTATGTCTATGGCGTACAATCTTGATGATGGTATGCCCACTTACGGTGAAAGAATAAACCCACCTCTTATGGCTTGGGCTGAGTGGGAGCATTATTTGATTTCAGGAGATTGTTCTCGCTTCGAAAAGGCACTTCCTGCACTTGAGGGGATTTATAATTTTATCGAGAAAAACAGAAAAAGAGAAAGTTGTGGTTTATACTATTTCGAGGACACAGGATCAAGCGGAATGGATAATTCGCCTGTCAGTGGATACGGAGCTAAACATCTTGACGGAAGCGACACTTGTTTTGTTGATTTATCATGTCAGCAGGCACTTAGCGCACTTTGTATTTCACAAATTTGTGATAAGCTTTCTTTAAATGATAAAGCAACGTTCTACAAAAATGAACATTCAAGAATTTGTAATTTGATAAATAAATATCATTACAGTGAAAGAGTGGGTTGGTATTTCAATTTTTTTGCCCGTAATTGGAGCGATGAAAGAGTTAAATTTATCAATTCTAAAACCGCAGCAGGCTTTTGGCCTCTTGTGGCAGAGGTAGCAAATGGTGAACGCTTGCGTTCTGTTGTTTCCCATATGATGAACGAAAATGAATTTTATACTAAAATTCCATTCGCTACTCTATCCAAGGATGACCCTAACTACGACTCAAACGGTGGATACTGGCTTGGTGGTGTTTGGGCACCTACAAATCTTTGTGCAATAAAGGGGCTTTCTAAAAACGGATATAAGGAATTTGCACGTGAGGCCTCAATTAAATATTTAGAGGGAATGTGCAAGGTGTCAGATGACAGTGCCTTCGGTAGCATTTGGGAGGCATATGCTCCTGATTTTTACAGACCCGCAACAACGGAATACAATACACTGTCCCGTGCGGAATTTGTTGGTTGGAGTGGAATTGCACCTATAACCTTGCTTATTGAAAATATTATCGGTTTAGAATTTAACGCACAAGAAAATTTAGTTACCTTTAATCTAAATGAACGTGGCAAATGTGGAATTGAAAATATGATTTTTAATTCTAATAATATAAGTGTTGTTTGCACAGAATACGTACCGTTTAAGGATAAAACCATAATAGAGGTTGAAGCCGAAAAACCGTTTAAATTAAAGGTGGTAACAAAATATCTTTGGTACCCTAAGGAATTTGACATACCGCAAGGAAAAACCGTATTAAAAATATAACTTTTTATATTGTTTTGCCAAAAGACCTGATGAAATTCCTCATCAGGTCTTTTGGTCTTATGCAGAACATACTTTTGCTCTCTTGAAATCTATGTTTTTGCACCCTTAAAATGAAAATCCCAAATTTCAAAAAGTGTCATTTTCGAGGTCATTTTGAAATATAATTTTACATTTTTCTCAAAAATTTTGCCTCGCAAAAAAGTTCCACAAACCCTTTTAGCATAAGGGTTTATTGCACTTCTTCATAGGGTG
>JAZRHT010000164.1:0-9654 GCA_045644905.1 Oscillospiraceae bacterium | reverse complement strand
GGTTTCTTTAACGATCTCGAACTGAGTTACGGGATTTTGGATTCCAGCCTCAATTCTGTCGATGTAAACGGGTTTAAATCGGTTTACACCGTGGGATTCTATGCCTCTCTTGTCTGAGCTAAGCAGAACATCGGCACAGATTTCTGCATCTTCGCGTGGCACACCGACTCCAACAAATGAGTCTGTCACGAAGCTGTACAGAGTTTTAAAATCAACAACATACTTTGGCAAGAGTTCTCAACTCCTTTGGAATATTTATAAAAGCGGAAATTATACTACCCTATATAGTTCCCGTTTTTATCGAATATATAAATCGAGCAGTCCTTACAAAGCTCTTTTTGAGCCTCTATCTGCTCTTTATTTGTTCCCTCAGCGAAAACAAATTTGGGCATAAGGGGTGTCGCACCCGATTTTAGCGAGGAAACAATCTCAGTAATTTGGCTTCCATTTTCTGTGTAGACAGAAAATGTAGGAACGAGTGCATCCGCAGAGAAGGTACTCGGATTTGCACCACCATATATGACATTGTTTTCCTCCTGAGCCTTAAAGGCATCATAGCAAAGGAATAATTTTGCCTTCTTTTCGTTTACTGCAGTTTTGAGCTTAGTTGCAAACTGAGTTAAAATTTCTGCGTGCGAAACGGTTTTTTCAAGCTCTCCGAAATCGGCAAACTTAAAGTTTCTTACATCGGGGAACATAAGAGAAGACACCATTATATTCTCAAATCCTAAGTCGACAAGCTCGCAGGAAAGAGAGATTATATAATCTTGAGCGGCGCTTCTGTAGGGGTTGAGCCAAGGCTTACCATTTGCGCTATCGAACCAGCTCCAATTTTCCTTGCCCTCATAAAGAATTTTTGCATCCTTATTCTTAGTTGCAATTTTATCCTTAAATGCGTGGATATTAGCGATGGGAACGATGTTTTCACTCTTTAATTTAGAGATAATCTCGGGGAGATTTGTTATGGCAGTTTCGGAAATTGCCTTTACATCTGCCGCCATTGTGTTCTGCGTATTATAGAAAATAGTTCCGTCCTCATTTTTAAGCTCTAAAACTGCAGCATTGTAGCCCTGAGCCTTTATGTTTGCAATAAACTCTAAAAGCTTTGTGCTGTCAGAGGCGGTTGAAAGAGGCAGGAATGCGGCCTTATAATCCGAAATCGAGCTCGGAATCTCGCTATCAAGATCGACATCCTGATTTTCGCTCGAGGTGATCTGAGAGGAAACGGGCGCTTTTGATGACGCATCGCTCGGGCGCGGAGTTTTTTGGCCGCTTAAGAGATTAGTAAGCGGACCCGAAATACTATATCCTAAAAATACAAGCACCAAAATAGAGAGCACAAACAAAACGGAATTTCGCGCGCGCTTCTTGCGTCTGCGCTCTGACGAATCGAAAATTCTTCCGTAATTCTGAATTTTGTAGCCTTTGTTTTTGCGAGATTTCAAATATTCTCTCTCCTTTTATAAGATTAGAAGGGTAATTCGTGTCCGATAAGTCCATAAAATGCGAGGGAAAGGATTCCGATATAGATAAGGGTTGCCGGGAATCCTCTGAAGGGAGCAGGAACGTGGCTTTCTTTGAGCTTTCTTGTTCCTTCAAATACGAGAAGGCTTGCTAAAAAGAAGGCTACACCTGTACCGAATGAAAATCCAACCCAAGTAGGAAGGCTTGCTTCAACACTGAGAAGCGAGTTGTGCGCGGGAAGCAGAATTGCTCCAAGGCTGGCGCAGTTAAAAACCGAGAGCAAGAGGATTTCGCTCATCTTGCGATAGGTTTTAGGAAATGCAAAATAGAGCACTACGCTCGCTACAACGAAAACGAAAATAAGAATCAGAACGTTAACGAGTGGCTCGATATAAAGCTTGAAGGAAAGCCTTGCTAAAAGAAGGTTTACCGCCCATGAAAGAAAACCTGCTACGGTTGTGATAGCTGTGAGCATCGTACCGAATTTAAGCATAGTCTTAGGCGATTTCACAACCGCGATAAGTCGGCTTGTGCCGAGCGCTCTTGTGAAAATTGTGTTTTCAATAAATATCGCAGCGAGGGCGGCAGTAAAGAAGCTACTTAAAAATCGCATTATTTACTCGCCTCCTCTTTTTTACTCATTAAAATCGAAAGACTTTTTACTCCTGCGGCGAGAAGGCCGACAAGGATAAAGCCCATAAAGGGAAGCTGGAATGAGAAATTGCCCGTAAACGAGGATATGGGAGTGTCCCATACCGCTCCCTTACCGAGTATTTCTCTGAGAGCCGATACAAAACACATAACGAGCGAAAAGCTTATTGCAGTTTCAATTCCGCGTTTCATACTTGTAAAGGGCTTATAGCCGTTTGCGGCATCAGCGCTTTTAACATTTATAATGGGGTTTACGACCATAAGAGGCAGAAAAACGCCTACCTTGTCGTTAACCTCGGGGAAAATAGTTTGTGCAAACCAAAGGGCCGGCACAAAGAAAACGCAGGACAGGAGAGCTGCTAAAATAATTCGCATACTCTTTGAAAGCTTTACGGGGATAAAGCCGAAAATAACCAAAACGGGAACAATAATGATGCAGAATGCTACCGACAATGAAAAGCCAGCTTTGAGCGACTGACTAATTGCGACAACAGGTCCGAGTGAAAGACCACTGACTAAGACGGGGTTGTCGGTTACGAGCCTTTTAACCGGTCGGAAAAGCTTGTTTGCAATTTTAGTTAGCACAGAAAGGATTTTAGAAAATTTATTATTATTCATTTTCAGCTCCTCCCTTCTCTGCCTTTTTAAGCTTTAACGCAGGCAGTATCGAGGGGATGTCGGTATAACGGTCGATGCCAGTTCCGATTTTGTCAAGGAAGGGAGTTAATGAATTTACAATAAGAAGCGCAAATGGGAAAGCCATTTCCATTTTTCCAAAATGGCGGAAAATCATTGTTGCAATTCCGATTAAGGCGCCGTAAATCCACTTGGCATAAGGATGCTTGGGGCTGCTTGAAGGCTCAGTTGCCATAAATACAGCACCGAAAAGAAGTGAGCCCGAAGTAAGCTCAAACCAGACAGAATCTAATATTCCAGTTGAAATTCTCGGAAAAATAAGGGCAAATATGCCCACAGAGATAATTGTTCCCAAGGTGATACCTAAAGATATGCTACGCCTAAACAAAAGATATGCGGCGGCAGCAACTATGATAAACACACAGGTTGTGCCCATAGCACCGGGAGTGTTTCCTGTTAAAATATCGAAAACGTCAGTAAGCGGACGACCGCCGTTTTTAAGGCTTTGGGCGGTTGTTTCATAAATTCTCATATCCTCAGAAACTGCGCCGAAAATGGGGAGCCACTGCATAGGCCTTGTGTAGGCAGAAAGCTTATCTGTCCACGAAATTGCAGCAAGACAGTAGGCCGCGGCGGCACAGTTAAATGGTGTATTACCAAGTCCGCCAAAGGGATGCTTGACCACTAAAATAGCGAAGGCTGCGCAAAGCGCAACTATATACCACTCAATAGACGCAGGCATCAGAAGGGGGAGGATTGCGCCGGTTACAAGCGAAGAAAGGTCTCCCCAATTAAATTTCTTATCCTTAAGATACAGGCAGCCTTGGTCCAAAATATAGCAGACTGCAAGCGATATAATTAGATTTTTAAGCACTCTAAAACCATAGAAAAAGATGGGCATTGTATATATAAAGGGCATAACTGTCAGCACATCGCCCATCAGACTCTGAACGGTCGCACTATTTCTTAGAAACGGAGCTTTCAGTATCTTGACTGCTCTGTTCATTTTGCCACATCTCCTTTAAAAGTGTTCTTCTTGAAAGCTTGACGTACTGTCTTAAATCTATCTTTGCAGGACAGATATAAGAGCAGCAGCCGCACTCCGTACATTTGTCGGCAGAAAGTCTGTAAAGCTTTTCGATGTTGTTATCAAGATAATATGTATAAATATAGTATGGCAGTAATTTCTCGGGGCAAACATCGATACACTTTCCACAGCCGATACAAGCTGCGGTTTCATAGGAAAATTCCTCGTTGAAGGCTAAAATCGCCTTGGTTGAGCGCAGAACGGGAATGTCTGTGCCCTCGACGAGATACCCCGTCATACATCCGCCCAAAATTATTGACTCAGGCTTCTTTTTAAGGCCGCAGGCATTTAAAATATCGCCGATGGGCGTGCCTATCGGCACCTCAATGTTGCAAGGCTTTTTAACACTCGAGCCTGCAACCGTAACGATCGTGTTAGTCCAGGCGCATTTATCAACCGCCGAATAATAAAAACTCAGTAGTGCACCGATATCGATGTAGACAGTTTCATCATCGCTTTTCATTCTTCTTGAAAGCGGATAATTTTGCTTTACGCAGTTTACCTCGTAGCCGCCGACGGTTTTGGGGATTTTAACCGAAATATCGTCATTCCCCTCGTAAATGTCAATTCGGACATGCCTTGCACCGAATACTCGGTTCAGAGCACGCACAGCGGGAGCGATATGCTCGCCCCTCTCTAAAAGCTGAATGATTCTACTGCTTACGTAAGGCTCATCGTCAACCGCATTTATGACTAAATTACGGGTGCCGCGAGGATGCTCGTCACAAATTTCCTTAAGGGTCTTTTTATCGGTTGTGTTAAGAACGCCGCATTCGTTAATGGCGAACATTATATCGTCGTCATTTAGCTCAGCATTATTATATTTTGTCATATCAGGGGCAGCGAGCGTGCCGTCCGAGTCGACGCGCAGAAATCTCTGTCCCTCAAACTTTTCGAATTCAAATTCGCCAACGGCAATAGCGGTACCGTTTACGCTTGAGAAGGAGTCCACCGATTCAGGACGCACTCCCTCGGATACAAGCTTTCCTCTTGAAAGCTTTTCGTTGGGCTTTATTTTGAGCTCTTGTGAAACGGGCAAAAAGACCGTTTGCACGTCAAAAAAACTATTTATAGGACGAGATATCGCAGGCTCTTTAAACTGCTCTAAGCTAAGACCTCTGTTAGACAGTTTTCGCATTTTTGTTTCCCCTTTCAAAAAAAGGTTTTATATAAAGGCGCAAAATTTCATTTTAATGGTTTATTATACCATATTTTTATCGTCTCGTCAAATATATGTGGTTTCTGCTATGCCTTTATCCTCTCGGAGAGATTAAAATTCCCGAAATCGACAGCATATAGTCGCCGCTTTTTAAGACGCGAGCAAGCTCAAAGGAATCCTTTATCGGCTCCTTTGTCAGCATAGCACAAAGGCAGTGGTGTCCCTCATGGTGAAAATCTGTTCCTGCAGTAACGATTTTTCCATATTTCTTAGCGTGCTTTGCCGCAAAGCCTATTCTTGAGTTATGGCCGGGGTGCAAGTTAAAAACCTCGATACCATCGACATAATCAGGGTTTGCGGGATAGTTTCTGTCACGGAAGGGGTGTGCCTGAATAAGGATATTGTTTTGGTTTCTGTAATTCTTATAAAAATCCTCGAGGCTTCCATCTAAATATTCAGCGATTTTTTCCATTTCCGAGGGCTCTACACCATAGAAAAGATAATCGTTTGCATTGCCCTCATTAAAGCGAAGTTCGACGCCGAAAATGGCGTTAATCGAATACTTCTTAGAAAGCTTTTCTGCCTTTTTGAAATCGGAGAGCAGAGCGTCTATCTTGTCGGAGTTTTTTGTTGTGGGGTTATATTGAAAATGATTTGTAATAGCAACCGAATGATAGCCTGCCTCGCTATAAAGCTTAAAAACTTCCTCAACCGAAAAATCAGCGCAGACACTTGCAGGCGACGTGTGACAATGAAGCTCGGTTTTGTAGATGTATTCCATTATTTTTTCCTTCCATAATTTATAATCGATTTAATTATATCACCTTTATCCGCACATTACAATTATTTAAAACAAAAAAACTGCCGAAACGCATAACGTTTCGGCAGCTTTTAACCTAATAACTCATTTAATTTTTGCATTGTATTGGCATCGGGAGTCTCGCGGTCTGCAAACGGGAATTTTATTCCCATTTCGTCATATTTAGTCTGGCATATCTTTCGAAACGGCAGAAGCTCAACCTTATCGACATAAGGATTTTGCTGTGCAATTTCTTTGAGGGCGAGGATGTTCTGCTCTGTATCATTTATGCCTGTTATGATAACCTGACGCAGAGTGGTTGGGATTTTTTGCTCATTTAAATAATCAAGGAATTCAAGCGTGTTTTTTAATGAGCCTTTGACATAGGATTTATAATGCTCCTCTGTTGTATATTTAATATCGAGAAGAACTCTATCGGTTTCCTCTAAAAGAGACTTGACATTGTCGTTTAAAATGCTTCCCGAGGTGTCTAAGCAGGTGTTTATCCCCTCTTTATGACAAAGCGAAAAAACCTCTTTTGCAAACTCAGCCTGAAGAAGCGGCTCGCCACCCGAAAGGGTTATGCCGCCCTCTTTGCCGAAGTATTCCTTAAACCTTTTCGCCTTATTTACAAGCTCTTCAGGAGTATAAACATCGCCACCGCTTTTATCCCAGGTGTCAGGATTATAACAGCAGGAGCAGCGCAGGTTGCAACCCTTTAAAAAGGCAACAAAGCGAACTCCAGGGCCATCAACTGTGCCGAGGCTTTGAATACTATGAATTATTCCATTCATACTACATAGCCTCGTGGAAGGTTCTGCTTATAACCTCTCTCTGCTGTTCACGAGAGAGCTTATTGAAGTTTACGGCATAGCCCGAAACACGAATTGTGAGGTTAGGATACTCTTCGGGATTTTCGTAAGCCTTCATAAGAGTTTCGCGATTAAGGACGTTAACATTGATATGGTGAGCCTTTTTGGCAAAGTAGCCATCAAGGATTGCGACAAGATTATTAGTTCTCTCGTCCTGTGTTTTTCCCAGCGCCTCGGGAGTAATGGAGAAGGTGTTGGAAATACCATCACGGCAGTCATCGTAACTAAGCTTAGCAACCGAGTTGAGCGAAGCGAGAGCGCCGTTTTCCTCTCTATTGTGCATGGGGTTTGCGCCGGGGGCAAAGGGCTCGCCGGATTTTCTGCCGTCGGGGGTTGCGCCGGTGTTTTTGCCATACATAACATTAGAGGTAATGGTAAGCACAGAAAGGGTGTGGATTGCTTTGCGGTAGGTAGGAGTTTTTCTAAGCTCCTCGATAACCCTATGAGTCATATCCTTAGCAATAAGATCTACCCTATCGTCGTCATTTCCGTATTTGGGGAAGTCGCCATCAGTTTCAAACTCGACGACAAAGCCATCCTTAACTACGGGCATTACGTGAGCATATTTAATTGCGCTCAGTGAGTCGGCAACAACCGAAAGTCCTGCGATACCGAAGGCCATAAAGCGCTCGACATCTGTGTCGTGCAGAGCCATTTGAATCTTCTCATAGCAATATTTATCGTGCATATAGTGAATGATATTCATTGTGTTGACATACAGGTGGCAGAGCCATTTGAGGTAAATTTCCATACGGCGCATTACCTCGTCATAATCGAGTTTACCCTCTGTCATAGGCGACATCTGAGGACCAATGTGCATATCGCTTGTGGTGTCATAGCCGCCGTTGATGGCGATAAGAAGGAGCTTTGCAAGGTTTGCCCTTGCGCCAAAGAACTGCATCTGCTTGCCAACACGCATAGCCGAAACACAGCAAGCGATTGCATAATCGTCGCCATAATGGGGGCGCATAACGTCATCGTTTTCGTACTGAATGGAATCGGTATCCTCCGAAACCTTGGCGCAGAATTTCTTAAAGCCCGAGGGCAGAGAATTTGACCAAAGCACAGTGAGGTTAGGCTCGGGGGACGAGCCTAAGGTGTAGAGGGTGTTAAGAACACGGAAGCTATTTTTTGTAACTAAGGTTCTGCCGTCCTCTCCCATACCGCCGACAGCCTCGGTTATCCACATAGGATCGCCGCCGAAAAGGTCGTTATATTCAGGAGTTCGCAGATGGCGAGCCATTCTGAGCTTAATGACGAAATCGTCCATAAGCTCCTGAGCGCCTTCTTCCGTGAGAATGCCGTTCTTTATATCACGCTGAATGTAGATATCAAAGAATGTCGAAACGCGGCCCAGTGACATAGCGGCGCCGTTTTGCTCTTTTATAGCGGCAAGATAGCCAAAATATGTCCACTGAATAGCCTCTTTCGCATTTTTAGCGGGCTGTGAAATATCAAAGCCGTACATTTCTGCCATCTCTTTAAGATAGCCTAAAAATGCAATCTGCTGATAGAGTTCCTCATCAAGACGAATTGTTCCTGTATTAAAAACATTTTCCTCAAGGGCAGCCTTATCCTTTTTCTTTTGCTCGATAAGTCGATCGACGCCATAGAGGGCAACTCTGCGGTAGTCGCCGATAATTCTGCCTCGTCCATAAGCATCGGGCAGGCCTGTTATAACATGGCACTTTCTCGCTGCTCTCATTTCGTCGGTGTAAGCGCGGAAAACGCCGTCGTTATGGGTTGTGCGGAAACGGAATTCCTCCTCAACCTTGCGGCTTAATTTGTATCCATAAGCCTCGCAAGCCTGACGAACCATTCTCATACCGCCAAAGGGGTTTACAGAGCGCTTTAAGGGGCGGTTTGTCTGAAGGCCTACAATGATTTCATTATCCTTATCGATATATCCGGGCGAGAAAGCGGTCAGCGAGGAAACTGTCGCAGTGTCGATGTCTAAAACGCCACCGAACTGACGCTCAATCGCAAAAAGGCTCTGCACCCTTTTCATAAGGTTCGCTGTTCTCTCAGTCGCTCCCGCAAGGAAGGAGTCATCGCCTGTATATTCTGTATAGTTTTTCTGAATAAAGTCGCGCACGTTGATTTCATTCTGCCATGCGCCCTCAATAAAGCCTTTCCAGTTTTCGTGATTCATATATATTACCTCCGAAAAAGAAAATTACATAAAAAAAGAACGATACAATCCCACAAAGGAACTGAATCGCCCAGACGGTCGGCTAAATAATCAATACAGTTCCCCGCGGTTATCCGCGTTTCTCCGTCAGTTCTGTATTGTATCCATATTATACAAAAAATATTCTTTTTTGTCAACGGAAAATAAAAGAAATGCGCCGCATTTTAAAAAATGCGGCGCATAAAATTATTTTTTCGACGAGAAAACCTTGTTTATCAGCGCAGTTGTTAAGATAATAACGCCGATAAGGATAAAGATAAGCAGCATTCCGATGCCCATATTAGGAAGCTTTGCGAGGAAAAGCTCGGGTTTAAAGAACATTTCCTGCTCTTTTGCAGCTGCAAGAAAATTTATAAAATTCATGATAATTTACCTCCCTTATTTCGCAAACATGCTCAGGATGATACCGCCTGCGATAACCGAAGCGATCTGTCCCGAAACGTTAACACCGATAGAATGCATAAGAAGGAAGTTCTGAGGATCCTCTTTAAGTCCCATTTTGTGAACGATACGGCCGGACATGGGGAATGCAGAAATACCTGCAGCACCGATCATGGGGTTGATCTTCTTGCCGGGCTTTAAGAAAAGGTTAATAAACTTAGCAAAGAGAACACCGCCTGCTGTGTCAACGATGAATGCGATAAGTCCAAGACCCATAATGAGAAGTGTGTCAAGCTTTAAGAACTGCTCGGCGGTCATATTAAATGCAACCGAGATTCCGAGGAAGATTGTGATAAGGTTTGCAAGAACCTTCTGTGCGGTTTCGGAAAGAGACTCAAGAACGCCGCACTCACG
>JAZRHT010000163.1:0-1992 GCA_045644905.1 Oscillospiraceae bacterium | reverse complement strand
GATTAAGCTTGGCATCAATACAATCATCGGCAGAAACCCAATGTATCGTACCCTTAATTTTTCTGCCGTCAACGGGATTTCCGTTTTTGGTTTCAAGATCGCAGGAGCAGATTATTTCTTGAACTTCGCCTTTTTCGTCCTTTATGATTTCGTCACAGCGGATAATATAAGCACCCATAAGGCGAACTTCTCCTTTAGGTTTTAAACGGAAAAATTTCGGTGGCGGAACCTCGGCAAAATCGCTGCGCTCAATATAAAGGTTTCTTGTAAATGCAACCTTTCGGGTTCCTGCATTTTCATCGTTGGGGTTATTGGGAAGTTCAAAATACTCTGTCTGCCCCTCAGGGAAGTTACTGATGGTAACCTTTAAAGGATCGCAAACTGCGATACGGCGCAGAGCGGTTGCATTTAGCTGCTCTCTAAGACAATGTTCAAGCAGTGCATAATCAACAACGCTGTATGCCTTGGAAACACCGGCACGGGCAACAAAATCCAGAACAGAGGCAGCGGTATAACCGCGGCGGCGAAGCCCGCAAAGGGTTGGCATGCGCGGATCGTCCCACCCATCCACACGGGCGGTTTCAACAAGCTCACGCAGATAACGCTTGCTCATTACAACGCCGGTTACATTAAGGCGCGCAAACTCATACTGATGGGGCTTCTTTTCAAAGCCGATGTTGTCAACAACCCAATCATAGAGAGGTCTGTGATTTTCAAACTCTAAGGAGCAAAGAGAATGGGTTATTCCCTCTAATGCGTCCTGAATGGGATGAGCAAAGTCATAGAGCGGATAGATGCACCATTTGTTGCCCTGTCTATGGTGAGGCTGACGGCTTATTCTATAAATAGCGGGGTCACGCATATTCATATTGGGCGAAGCCATATCAATTTTTGCGCGAAGTGTGCAGGCTCCGTCCTCAAACTCGCCATTTCTCATTTTTTCAAAAAGCTCTAAGTTTTCCTCAATGCTTCTGTTTCTATAAGGGCTTTCCTTACCGGGCTCGGTTAAGGTTCCTCTATATTCGCGCATCTGTTCGGCGGTAAGGTCGCAGACATAAGCCTTGCCGTCGCGTATGAGCTTTACAGCGTATTCATAGCATTTATCGAAATAATCCGAGCCATAGAAAATTCCGCCATCGGGAATAGCTCCGAGCCACTTTAAATCTTCCTCGATAGCTTTTACGTACTCATCGTCCTCACGGGCGGGGTTTGTATCGTCATATCGGAGGTTGAACTTTCCGCCATACTTTTTAGCGGTTGCAAAGTTTATATATATAGCCTTTGCGCTGCCAATGTGAAGATAGCCGTTAGGCTCAGGGGGAAAACGGGTGTGAATTTCTTTAACCTTTCCCTCAGCTAAGTCGTTATCAATAATTTCGTGAATAAAATTAGATGCAATTTCCAAAATTAACAATCCTTTTCTTAAAACTTTTTAGCGGCATCAAGGCGCTCTGTAACCTTATCTTTGCCTAAAATTTTCATAATCTCATAAAGGTCGGGCGAGTTTCTTCTGCCGGTTACTGCAACTCTCAGCACCATACTTACGTCGCCGATGTGTCCCTTATAAAGCTCGGGATTTTTCTTATAGAACTTAGTCTTGGGAGCAAAGCCGAGGCTTTCTGCAAGCTCGGTCATTTTTCCGAACCAGGTTTCCTGATCGTCGCTTTCATTATAAAGGTCTATATAACGGCTAAGGATTTCGTCCTTGTCCTCTTTTGTTACATTTTCAGGGAACTCGCCGCTCTGAGAGAAGAAATCATCATAGAAGAAAGAAACATAATCGTGAATTTCGTTCCATTTTGCGATGTCTTTTCTCGGCTTTTCTCCGCCTCTGCCGATAGAGAGGATGCTCTTTGCATAGTCGGGCTTCTCTGTGAATTTCTCGTAAAGCTCGCTATCGTTGTCTTTTGCCCAAGCAGTAACCTGCTCGTAAACCTCATCTGCAGTCATTGTGCTGATGGTGTTGCGGCTAACGTCTAAGAGCTTGTCCAT
>JAZRHT010000162.1:0-13107 GCA_045644905.1 Oscillospiraceae bacterium | reverse complement strand
AGACATACTGCAGCAACATTAATGTATCAGCACGGCGGAGTTGACCTTAGAATACTTAAAGAAATTTTAGGACACCAAAATCTTGCCACCACCGAAATTTACACCCATATTGCAAGTAGACAGGTTGAAGAAGCGTTTGAAAGCAATCCCCTCGCTAAGGTTAGTATGAAAAAAACTGGCGGAGAACAATAAAAATAAAAAACAGCCACCTAAAAAGGTGGCTGTTTTTTTATCTTACTTGTATTCCCGAGTGTCTTACTGAGAAATCGGCCGAAACATTTATTTTGATTTTTGAAAGCCACTCTGAGAGGGGCTTATCCTTTATTTTTTCATACATTTTTTTATTTTCTTTTTTAAGGCGTTGTTTTAGATAAAATACATCGCAACCACCGTTAGTAACTATAGTTTTAAATGCATCTTTAATCTGATTTTCTATTTGATTTTCTATCTGTTTTTGAATTTGCTCTATGTGCTCAGCTTGTATTCTTTGATTGCTGAAAACTCCTATTTCGGATATATTTCCCTTAGCAGTAACCGAAACATTAAGCGTAACCTCATCATTATCCGCTTTCATTTTAATTTTTGTTTTATCCGAGATGACATTAACTGAAATTCTTTGATTATCCTTCTTCGCAATCATAACTGCGTCTGAAATTTTACCAAGCATCCATATATACCCCATAGTTTGTTCGGTATTTAGAAAAATCTTAGTTTTTTGCTCTTTAAAGACAGCACATTTTTCTATTTTAACTTCCTCTTTACCGTCGGGCGATATTATAGGAAGCACACAGCACCCCTCAAGATTATATACATCTCTCAGCACATCAATTACAGCAACATCGGGGGCCTTGCCACAGCTTTCAATCCTATCAATTGTTATATTGGGGACAACGCCTGCGAACACCTTCTTTTTAAGCACGTCCTCAGCACTTGTTTCGGTTAGAATTACTGCGGAATTCAGCGACAGCTGATAATTTGAATTCATAAATTCAATTATCTGCACAAGCCCCTTGTCTGCAGCCTCTTTTCCGATAAGATATGCCCTACTGTGTCCGTAAAAAATTTGGTTTCCATCCTTAGATTCAGCATTTTTGAGTGCCTCAAAAAGCGTTTTTCCACTTGTTGTTACGTAAATATTCTGATTTTCTCCCGAGCCTTCTCCCGCCATGGAATCAGACGGCATATATTCCTGCAAAGTTATTTTATACTCGCCGTTTTCAAAGTCTATCGCCATAGCTTCGACTATTGCTCTATCTCGAAGCTCGGTCTTATTTGAACACCCCGAAAACGCAAATGGAATGTTGAAAACAAGCAGTAAAATTAAAATTTTGATTTTGTTCATAAGTTTTCCTGCCTTTCTCTATTGCGGCGCGAAACCAATAATAAGAGCGGATATGCTACACCCAATAAAATCACAGGAACCCCCGTTACAATAATGCTATACATCACATTTACATAGGAAATCTGCTCTGTTACAAAAAGGCTTGCAATTATGATTATGGCGGAAATTATAAGAAGTGGAATTGTATCGTTTTTAAAGTTCCTGATTTGTCTTAATGCCTTTGCGGAAACAAATAGATAAACACATACTTTTATAACCGCCATAAAGACCCAAAGTGTTATAAACGCCGCATTAAACCTCTCGGAGAGCGTTGTTTGGCCCATTGCTGAAACCGTATAAAACGGAAAAAGAACTGTTTCTCTATAATTGCCAAGGGTTGATATAACAAGAAATGAAACAACCTCAAACAAAGCTGCAATCGAAACCGAAAAAAAGATAGTTCCCTTTTTAAGATTTCCTTTTGAATACGAAGCCAAAAACAAAAACGGAATTATCTCTGTTGTGTGAAATACATTGTCAGCGACATACTCCCAAAATCCCTTAAAATCATCAAAGGCGGCAGGTTCTATCCAAACTGTATTAATTTTCCCTACTGCCGCAATAATTATTGCCACAATCGAAAGAATAAGTCCTCCAAAAACATAGCCCGAAAGCCTTGCGAGTGATTCAACTCCAAGCCTGCACAAATAGGCACAAATCAAAACTGTTGGCACAATAAAAAATACAGGTGCCCAAGTTATATATATTGTCGACGCCATAAAAATTTCAAATTGGGCGAGAGTTTCCGTGCAAAGAAAAATGCATGTTATCAGTATTAGAAACGAGTAGATTTTTGCGCCGTTATTATGAACAAGTCCTGCAGAATCAACAATATTTCTGCCATTAAACCTTTTTACAAGCATTAGTGCAGGGACAAAAATCAAAATGTTAATGATGGCCGAAACAATAATAGCCGCCGTAGCTGTGCCAAAGCCAATATTGAACCTTAGTGGTTTATATGTGAAAATCGAAAACATTCTCGAAATTAGAAGCATAATAAAAAGCTGAGGAGCGCTGATTTTTGGTTTTTTTATCACCTATATTTCCTCCTCATCCTTTAATTCAGAGCCGTTAATATTTTGTATTTTAAGGGTTTTGCCCGAGTTTCTCCTGACCCCCGAAAATAAAATACTATCGCTCATCCACCTCGCATCAACGGGTGAAAGCGGTGCGCTCATCGGAATGTGCATACTGTTCATTGAGCAGATAATACCGCTCACTAATGTGGTGGCAAGGGCAACGCCGTACAGCCCTGAAAGTCCGCCGATTATAATAAATGCAAATCTTAGCATTGTTGTAGGCTCATAGAGTTGCGGAATTGAAAAGGCACAAATTGCCGTTATTGCAACAACAATCACCATAGGAGCGCCTATTAGCCCTGCATTTACCGCCGCATCTCCAATAACAAGCGCGCCGACTATGCCGATAGTGTGGCCAACGGCGCTTGGAAGTCTTATTCCCGCTTCCCTCATTATCTCAAAAATAAGGTAAATAAAAAGCGCCTCTGCCATAAGAGAAAACGGAATTATTTCCTCGGACGATGCGATGCTCAGTAGAAGCGAATGAGGAAGAAGCTCGGGATGAAATGTTGTTATGCCGACATATGCCCCGGGCAGAATGAATGATAAATAAAATGAGATATATTTAAGAATTCTTACAAAGGTCGAAAAATAGGGCCGTCTTGCATAGTCATCGAAGCTCTTGAAATTTTCGCTAAACAAATACGGCACTATAAGAGCATAAGGCGAACCATCCACTAAAACCGCTATTCTTCCCTCATTTATTTTGCCGCAAAGCACATCAGGACGCTCTGTGTTTCCAACTGACGAAAATAACGATAACGGATGATTTTCGAGATACGGTCTTACGTAAGACGAGTCAAGAACAACATCAAGATTTATTTTTAGTAGTTTCTTTCTGACCTCTCGTATAAGCTGTGCGGAGGTTTTATCAGAAAGATAAATTAGGCATAAATCGGTCTTACTTTGTTTGCCAACAGACATAAGCTCGAATTGTAATTTAGGCGACTTTATTCTGCGCCTAACCATACTTAAATTTATTCTCAACGGCTCTGTAAATGCTTCCTTGGGTCCAAGTTCATTTGCTTCGTTTGAAGGCTCGGAGATACTTCTAAACTGAAATCCGTGAGCCGCAAGAGCGAATGCAATCCGTTCCCCTTCTATGAATATTATTACAAAGCCTGCCATCATCGCAGTAAAAAGAGCATCGAATTCAAAAATTTCTCTTTGTTCAACCGATAGAATGCTTTTATGCATAAAAAAATCACGCAGCTCACTGCTTTTAAGATTGCTATTTTGAGAAAGCTCGGAAAGAGGTTTCACTATTGAAAGAGCTAAAATCTGTGAGTTTATCATTCCCTCACAGGAAACAAGAAGAATCTTTGAATCTCCTATCTGCATTTCTCTTTTGTTAAGGTCTGCCGAATTGGGAAATTGCTCCCTTAACCTAATCATATTTTCTGTAATAGAAGAAGAAATCGGCATTGCTTTATTTTCTTCATTCACTCCATTTTGCTTGCCGAGAGCACACTCAACTTTTCTTTTAAATTCATCAAACATTTCTCTACTCCCAAATAAGTTTACTAATATGTTTTGCCTTTTATAAGCCAAAATTCATACATATTAAGGTTTTTAAGGAAAACAATATAATCATCAAATAATCGGGAGCCAAAAAAATGACCATAGTATTTTTGCGAACAGTTATAATGTACATTATCGTTATTGCGTCAATCAGAATTATGGGTAGACGGCAGGTTGGCGAGCTTCAGCCCTCTGAGCTTGTTATCACAATGCTTATTTCAAACCTCGCAACCATGCCAATGGAAGACCGCTCAGCCCCCTTTTTAACAGGGCTTATTTCCATTATTGTTCTTGTATGCTTCGAGGTATTTACATCTTATCTCTTAAAGGACTCCCCTTTTCTTCGCAAAATTATCTGTGGCTCTCCTCAGGTTATTATAAAAGATGGAAAAATTGACCAAAAGGTTATGAAAAAACTTAGATTTTCTATCGATGATTTAATCGAAGAACTCAGAGCAAAGGATGTTTTTGATTTCACTGAGGTTGACTGTGCCATAGCAGAAACCACGGGACAGCTCAGCGTATTTAAAAAATACGAATATCAAGAAGTTGAAAACCACGATATTGGAAACCTTACCGACAAAACCTCCTGTCCTTCATTCGTTGTTATTTGCGACGGGACAATCAACCACGAGGGTTTAGAGCTTTGTGGCAAAGACGTTCGTTTTATCGAAAATAGGCTGAAAAATGAAAAGATTGATATAAAAAAAGTTCTTGTCATGATTTGTGACAAGAACGGAAAATACTCTATTATTGAGAAGGAATAGTTTATGAAAAGATTGCCGGTTGCAATTACTATTTTTATAGCAACAATAGGAATATGTATATTTGGATTATTATATGCGCGAAACAAGAAAAACGATTTCAGCGAAACTCTTGAGGATGCATACAAACAAGCGCAAAACGGACAAGTTGAAAAAGCCAAAAAGACAGTTAATACATTTATGGATGATTGGGATCAGAGCGAAAAATTTCTTATGATTTTTATTCACAAGGACGACTTGAGTGAGATTGAGTTTTCAAGCAGAGCTATCGTGGAATATATAAATTCAGAGGAGCTTCCCGAGTTTTATGCAGAGCTAAAAAGAGTAATGGCGCTTCTGGATCACCTATGGGAAGCAGAAGCGCCAACTATTAAAAATATCCTATGATTATATAAGCACGTTCTTTTTGGGGTCAATATAGGCCTGCTCTGTTTGTGCAATGTCCGAACTAACGGTAGAATCACTTTCTACAGGAGGCTCATTTTGAGAATCTAAGAATTCTTGAGTTTTAAGAGATCCCGTCTGCACGAAATACTTTATAAGACCCTTAACCATTTGGGAAGCAATTTTCTGTTGGCTTTCGGGCTTAATTAAGTCTTCCTGTTGCTTAACGTTTGAAATAAAACCACATTCAATGAGCATAGAGGGATAATATTGCTCGCGAGTCATTTTAAGACGGTTGAAGCTATATTTATCTGCTCTGTTTGAGCCTGAGCTTATGTAGTTATCTGCAACACTCACCATAATGTTTTTTGCAAGTAGCTGCGAGAATGAATTGAAATATGCTCCTGTTGGACCTATAGGAGATGTGCTTGTCGATGAGTTGTGGTGAATTGAGATCATAAGATGCGGATTTACAGTTTTAAAATATGCAAATCTCTGTTCGGCGGTTCTATAAACCGAGTTATCTACAGTTATAACTGTTGCGCCAAGGTCTTTAAGTATTGCAACAACCTTTGATCGCATCTGATCATTCATAATATACTCGGGATAGGTATATTTTCCAGTATTTTTATCCATTAAAACGCCGCTTGCACCGGGGCTTAATTTATCGTGTCCCGCATCGATTATGATAACTGCACCCTTAAGAGTGTAGCCATAGGCATTGTCAGCCTTCTGAATGGGCGCGGCAGTGTTAAGGCGAACGTCAAGGGTTTTGTTATTGTTGGTGTATGAAGGCGTTGCTCCGAAATATCCGCCGCTTGTTGTAAGAGTGAGCTCAATGTCACAAACAGGAACAGAAATACCTTCAACAGTTACCTTATTTAGCTTGCACTCAACCTTTGATACGAGCGGATTTGCCTGCATTTTTACATTTTCAGGATCAATTTTATCAGTGTGGAAAATACGATAAATAACCTTAGTTGCCTTGTAATCGCCGCTTAGGGTACCATTGTTAAGTCCGTTAGAATCTTTTTTATGAGTAAGTGGCTCTTCAATGCACTTAAATGGTACGCTCCAAGCATTATCAACCTTCAAGTTAACAAATCTTCCATCGAACGTAATATTAACGGCCGAAATCTGATTTGTTTTCTTTTCGATTTTACCAAGGGATTTGGTGTCCTTTACGTAAACTCTGTGACCAGATAAAAGCTTGTAATATTTATATGTGCTGCCATCCTGAGTATAGGTAAGCTCGTTTCCGACAACGTAGTCAATAGTGCCCTTAGGAAGCGGATAACAATAAGGTTGAGATTGGTCGTTTAGTCTGTCTGTCGGAAAGGTTTCGGCGTGCTCTTCTGTTATCTGAATGGCATTTGAGCTTTCAGAAGGAGTCGGAGCAGGTTTTGCAAAAACGATAATTGCCGCACCGGTCATTTTTTCGCTATAACCCTGCCAAGAGGCAGTAAAAGTTATATTTCCAAGATTTTGCTCTTTAGTTTGGGCTGCAGGAGCTTTAAAGTTACCCTCAAAGGTTACATATTGCGAGTTGATTTGACCGTCTGAAACGTCCTCGGCTTTCTTCTCAGTTAGCTTAATTGTTGCACTGCCGATTTTTGCATTTATAGACGATCCGGTATAGCCGATTGCGGTAAGTGTAATATTTGTTTCGCCGTCAACCTTGATACTGCCCGTCGGAGTAACGCTTTCTAAAAGCTTTACCTTTCTTGTAACGGTATAAGTAACTGTTTTTCCTTTATGGCTTATCTTAAAGGTGTTCGTACCAACCTTAAGGCTTGCATCATAGGAAAAATATCCCTTTTCGGTAACGCTCATTACTTGTCCGTTAAAGGTTGTTTTGAAGTTTGGATCTGTAGCGCCCGAAAACGAAATTGTGCTATCGTAGGTTGTGATATTATTACTTGTGGGCGTTGCCATTTTAAGCTTGCTGAATATAAGAGAATCCTTTATCTGATTCGAGAAATATTTTAATAAAAGCGTTGTGCTTCCGTCCTTATCTTCAACAAGAGTTGAAAGCGAGTCAAAAACGCTTCCTCCAAAGGTTTTGAGCGGCTCAACAACGCTCACCTGACGTATAAGTTGGTCAGGACTTGAAAATTCGCCTAAATCTGTATGTAGCTTGCTTGATGCGTGAACGTTATAAAACGGAATATCCGCCTGGGTGCAAAGACTGCTCCACCACTTTGCAATAACGGTAAAGTTATTCATCACGCTATCGGTTGGCATAAGGTTTTCAACCATTACAAAGTTCATTTTTTCATTTAGAACAATGTCACGGGTATCAGCAAAGCCGTCGATTAGGCTTTGGTGGTTAGATGCTGTCTGACTACCTCTTGAATCGGTTGATGCGTTAGCCCAAACGCCATTTGCGAGAATACCAATCTGCGAGGTTTTATTTACCTTTCGCATAGCATTTCTCGCTTCTCTAACCGATAATGTTACCTGCTCACGAAGAAATTCCTCGTAGCTTTTATCTGTATTAGAAGCCTCGAATGAAGCCTCCATTGTCTCCGACTTTTTAACTGTGTAGTTATCAAAAATGATTGCCGAGGGATTATACTTTTTAGAAAAAGCTTCTGCCCTTTTAACCGTTTTCTTGTGAAGATTTTCTGTAAATTCAGAAATATCAGTTACCTTGCCGCTTTTTTCATCTAAAAGAAGCGGATAAACAACATATGTAAACAGATTTTGTTTTTTCGCAGATTCAAGAGCATAAGCTAAAACATCAAAATCGGAAACAGCGCTTTTAAGCTCAGCATCCTCAAACAACACGCCCTGCGTGGTTTTCGTAAAAATAACAACTGTGTTAAATCCGAGCTTAGCGGTATTCTGCATAGCTAAGTCAAGCTGAGATTTAATCATAGACTGTGTATCGGTAGTCTTAATATAATAATCTCTACCGGGTTTCAAATAAACTGCTCGCATTTTTTCAGGAACGTTGAAATTAGTTCCGTCGTCACTTTCGTAAATAACCTCATCCGTGTCGCTTTCGTTTTGCGAAATTGATGATGATGATGTTTCCTCATTTTGTGTAATTTGCGAAGAAATAAGCGAGGAAATATTTGAGCTTTCTCCGCCGTGATTTTTAAAAGGTGCAAGGCGAATGACAAGCGCAGCAATAACACCTATCGACATAACACCTGCTAATATAATGCTGAAAATTACAGCGAGTTTTTTATCGGAAACGCTTTTTTGAGTGTTTCTCATTATTTTCTAACGTCCTTTATTTTTTTACTTCATTGCCGCCTTTAGATTTTGCATTTCATATTTTGCCTGTTCCGCGGCATTAGAGACATAGGTTGCGCTGTCATTATACAAATTCATATTAAACAGATACTCATATCTGTATAAGAATACTCCGCTGCATTTACTTACCGACATCGCATCCTTATATTGAGTTGCGAGGATATTACTCTTTGTCGGAGCAGTTGTCTGCCAGCCGAATTTACCGCAATTTGTGGTCGAATCGGTATGTGATTTGTTTGAGCAAGCCCATTTATCAGAAAGCCAGCCAACTCTATCGCAAGCAAGACCAACCGTGAGTTTGACATTTGATGCGGTTACAAGATTATTCCACGTTTTTAATGTGGATGTAAAATCGCGGGATTCACTCTTGTAGCTGTAGTAAATTTGCGGACATAAATAGTCAACATATCCGTTTTGTGAGCCCCAGAGCTTAACGTCGGCATACTGGGTTTTCATATCATTGTCTACGTTTGCGTCGGGACTAATTCCAAACAGAATGTTCTTGTTTTTTGCGTTTACTGCGTTATAAACATTTTTTATAAGCTCGCTTACACAGCCTCTTCGGAAGTTTGCAAGCGTCTTGCCCGAGCCATATTTTGAGAAAGCGTCACTATCAAATGATGCCTCAGTTGTAGGATAGAAATAATCGTCAAAATGGATTCCATCAACCTTGTAATTATTAACTATTTCCTTAACACCATTTAAAATAAGTTCTCTTACCTCAGGATAACCGGGGTTATAAAACCATCTTGTTCCGCTTTGAACTATGTATTTACCCTTTTTAGTGCTGTCGTTATACCACTTTTTAAAGGTCGTGCTTGAGGGCACACTTGAAACCTGAGTTGTTGTAAATGATCTGAACGGATTTATCCAAGCATGGAAGGATAAATCATATTCGTGAGCGATTTCTATCATAATTTTAAGTGGGTCATAACCGGGATTTTTGCCAACTCCTGCCGCCATCTGCGACCAAGCAAAATATTGCGAGGGATAAATTGCATCTCCAAACGAGCGAACATGACAAATCAGTGTGTTGACTCCGAAATTTGCAGAGTTCTGACAAACTCTTTTAAAGTTGGTTCTGAACTGTGCTTCTGTTTTGCCTGTAAGAATATTTGCAAGATCAATATACGATATCCATACAGCTTTCATAGTCTTGTAATTTACTGTGGTATCAGTATTTTCAACAGGCTTTGAAGAGGTCGAGACCGAAGATGAAGTTTCGGGGATGATTGGTTCCTTTGAGTTTGTAATTTCAGAGCTTGTTGTTACGGATGATGTGACGGCATTACCACTTGACGAATAAATTGATGATGTTTTATCGCTTTGAGTGACACTGCTTAATAAATTAGGCGGCATTTCAGATGTCAGTGGGACAGACACATCGGAAAAATTAACGCTTTCATTAAAATGAGGATATTCACCAATATCCTCATTTGCAGATCCAACAATCATTTGCTCGGGACCTGCAATGCTTGAGCTTGCATTTTTCATATCATTGTTATCAGTGCATGAGCATAAAATACCCACAAATAAACAAAGCGCAAGAAAAAGTGTGACTTGCTTTCTTTTCATAACTCGGATTACCTTTCGATGTAGATTAAGGCTTGTCTAAACTATATCTATTGTTTTAATCGCAGTTTTATTCCAAATTAGTATTTATAAATTATACCACATTTATTTTCAGATTTCTACCCTATTCTACTATTTTTTACATTTCCATAATATAGAAAAAGAGGGGCATTTTGCCCCTCTTATCTTATTTTTTTGGATATAGTAAACTTTCCGTCTACAAATTCACAAATTACATTATCGCCCTCACCTATTTTTCCTAAAAGAATTTCCTCGGAAATAAGATCTTCAATCTGTGAGGTGATTGCTCGTCTAAGTGGCCTTGCACCGTAAATGGGGTCAAAACCTTTATCCGCTATTGCATTGATTGCTTCATCCGTAAATGAAATGTCAATTTTAAGAGTCTTTGTTCTGACAGCTACATTAACGAGCATATTTTTGGCAATTTCACGGATATTTTCCTCGCTTAGCTTGTGGAAAACGATTATATCATCGATTCGATTAAGAAATTCAGGTCTAAAGGTTCTTTTAAGCTCAGAAAGAACGCTTTCTTTAACCTTTTCCTCGTCAGCCGAACTACTATCAGCTGAAAAGCCTAATGCCTTTACATTTTCTGTTATGTTCCTTGCTCCGACGTTAGAGGTCATAATTATAACAGCATTTTTAAAATTCACCTTTCTACCATGCGAATCAGTAAGCTGACCGTCGTCAAGTATCTGCAAAAGAACATTGAATATATCAGGATGCGCTTTTTCGATTTCATCAAACAACACAACCGAATAAGGATTTCTTCTGATTTTCTCGGTTAGCTGTCCACCTTCATCAAATCCAACATATCCCGGAGGTGAGCCCACAAGCCTTGAAACAGTGTGCTTTTCCATATACTCCGACATATCAAGGCGAATCATTGCATTTTCATCACCAAAAAGTCCCTCGGCAAGCGCCTTACAAAGCTCAGTTTTACCCACACCCGTAGGTCCTAAGAATATAAACGAGCCAATTGGTCTTTTAGGATCCTTAAGACCAACCCTGCTCCTGCGAACAGCCTTTGCAATGGCCGAAACTGCATCGTTCTGCCCTATGACACGCTTGTGCAAGATTTCCTCAATTTTTAAAAGTCGCTCGCTTTCCTCTTTTGTAAGCTGAGCGGTTGGAATACCCGTAGACTGTGCAACTATCTCTGCAACGTCTTCGCTTGTTACTTCGGTTTTTTGCTTATTATTAGCATTCTTCCAATCTTGTTTTTGACTTTCAAGCTTATCCTTAATTTCAATTTCCTCATCACGCAGAACCGCCGCACGCTCGTAATCCTGATTATTAACCGCTTCTTCCTTCTCAGAAACAATGGTTTTTAGCTTATCCTCAAGTTCTTTTAGATCAGGAGGAGCTGTAAAGTTTTTAATCTTTACACGTGACGCAGCCTCATCAATAAGATCAATTGCCTTATCGGGCAAAAATCTATCGCTTATATATCTTGCGGAAAGCTTCACAGCTGATTTTATAGCTTCATCAGTGATTTTGATTTTATGGTGCGCCTCGTATTTATCGCGAAGCCCAAACAAAATCTCTACCGCCTCCTCTTGAGAAGGCTCATCTACCATAACGGGCTGAAATCTTCTTTCTAACGCTGCATCCTTTTCAATGTGCTTGCGATATTCATTTATCGTTGTTGCGCCTATAAGCTGAATTTCACCCCGTGCAAGTGAAGGTTTTAATATGTTGGCGGCATCAACCGCACCCTCTGCTGCACCCGCTCCGATAAGTGTATGAATTTCGTCAATAAAGAGAATAACGTCACCTGCTTTTTTGACGTCAGCAAGAACATTTTTAACTCTATCCTCAAAATCACCACGATATTTCGTTCCCGCAAGCATGCCTGTAAGGTCAAGAGTTACAACTCTTTTATCCTTAAGAATTTCAGGCACTTCGCCGGTAACAATTTTCTGTGCAAGGCCCTCTGCTATAGCCGTTTTACCAACACCTGGCTCGCCAATAAGACAAGGATTATTCTTTGTACGTCTGGAAAGTATCTGAATAACACGTTCAATTTCGGTTTCTCTGCCTATAACGGGATCAAGCTCATTATTTTTAGCGCTGACAGTTAAATCTCTCGAAAACTCATCAAGGTTTTTAGTGTTGCCACTTTTGCGGCTTGACGAGTTCTTTGTATTTGATGTTTTATCATCGTAAACATCGTTGCCAGCAGATTCAAGACAGCTTTTTCTCACTTCATCGATATTCACATTATAAATTTCAAGGTATTTTATTGCGTAGCAGTCCTTTTCATTGATAAGCGAAAGAATGAGGTGCTCTAAGCCCACATAGTTATTCCCCATTCTTCTTGCTTCAAGCACTGCGTTTTCAAGTATTCGTTTTGTTCGCGGAGTGATATCAGCGGGCGAGAGGTGTGTTTCTACACCTCTTCCAATATCAACCTCAAGCTGCTCGGAAAACTCCTCAAAATTAAGCTCTTGAGAGCGAAGATAATCAGAGGCCGCTCCTTCACCTTCTTTGAGTATTCCTCCAAGAATATGCTCACTGCCTATATATGTGTGTCCTAACGACTGAGCAAACTCAATTGCCGCATTCAAGACCTTATTGGCCTTTTCTGTAAATCCTTTAAAAACGTACATAGTGTTTCCTCCTTATAATAAGGTGGACAATTTCTCCCTAACGAGGTTTGCGCGAAGTTCATCTCTCTTGCGCGCATCAGGCGTTCCACCATATTTAACACAAAGCTCAAAAGCTCCGCTTTCAAATAGAAGCGAATTTAAAATTCCATAATTTGTTTTTAATACTCCGAGCGAAGCGCCGAGTCTGATAAGCGAAAGTAGGCTCAAAAGCTCCTCGCTTGAGATAAGTCTTGCCTGAGAAATAATACCCCATGCACGAAAAATCTTATCGTTTGTTCCGAGAGTATCATTTTCAAAGGCGGCATTTCTGAGATTTTGTTCCTTAACAATAACCTGATTTACAATACTCATAAGATTATCAATCGCACTTTGTTCAGATATTCCAAGGGTTACTTGATTGGAAATTTGATACAAAGCACCCTTTGCCGAGGTTCCTTCTCCCATAGAGCCTCTGACAGTCATTCCAAGCTTTGAAACTGTGTTTGAAAGATTTTCGATCATTCTGCCGC